>NZ_JBJHPC010000579.1:0-4480 GCF_045257485.1 Streptomyces sp. YS-3
GTGCTGACGTTGCGGGGGAGGTTGTTGGCGGACGGGGTGGTGCGGAATCTGGTGGACTGACCCCGGTCCGGGGCGGTCTTCGTCTGCGGGTGCGTGGGGGTTGCTCGCGCAGTTCCCCGCGCCCCTTCAGGGCTCGGTGTTTGGCTGCGGGCCCGGTGGGGGCTGATCGCGCAGTTCCCCGCGCCCCTGGGATGCGCCCCTTCGGGGCGCCCAGGGGATTGCCGCGCAGCGGCATCTTCAGGGGCGCGGGGAACTGCGCGAGCAACCCCCACCGGGTCGCAGGCGGGCTCGATGGAAGAGGTCTCGGGGCGGAGCCCTGCCCCCGGAGGGGCTAGGGGATCGTCACGAAGTCGATCAGTTCCTCCACCCGCCCCAGCAACTCCGGCTCCAGGTCCCGATAACTCCGCACCCCCGCCAGAATCCGCTGCCACGCCGCCCCCGTGTTCACCGGCCACCCCAGCGCCCGGCACACCCCCGTCTTCCAGTCCTCGCCCCGCGCCACCACCGGCCACCCCGCGATCCCCACGGCCGCCGGCTTCACCGCCTCCCACACGTCGATGTAGGGGTGCCCGGCCACCAGCACGTGTTCACCGGTGACCGCCGCCGCGATCCGGGACTCCTTGGAGCCGGGGACCAGGTGGTCGACCAGGACGCCCAGGCGCGCGTCGGGGCCGGGGGCGAACTCCGCGACGATCGCGGGGAGGTCGTCGATGCCCGACAGGTACTCGACCACGACGCCCTCGATCCGGAGGTCGTCGCCCCACACCTTCTCCACCAGCTCCGCGTCATGGCGCCCCTCGACGTAGATGCGCCCCGCGCGCGCCACCCGCGCCCGCGCCCCCGGGACCGCCACGGAGCCCGAGGCGGTGCGCGCCGGGCGCGAGGGCGTGGGCGCGGGCGGGCGTACCAGCGTGACCACCTTCCCCTCCAGCAGGAACCCCCGGGTCGCCAGCGGGAACACACGCTGCTTGCCGAAGCGGTCCTCCAGCGTCACCGTCCCCGCCTCGCAGCGGAGCACCGCCCCGCAGAACCCGGTCGTCACCTCCTCGACGACCAGGTCGAGCTCGGCAGGCACCTCGGGGGCCGGGGACCCCTTCTTCCAGGGCGGAGTCAGGTCCGGGCTGTAGCTGCGCATTCTGATGAGAATACGGGCGGTCCATGTGCCCATATGGGTGTACGCCGTTACGACACGCCGAACTCTCCCGCGAGCCGGTCCCGCTGGGCCCGTACGAACGCCGCGTCCACCACCGCCCCGTGCCCCGGCACGTACACCGCGTCCTCGCCGCCCAGGCCGAGCAGCCGGTCCAGGGCGGCGGGCCAGCGGGTGCGGACCGCGTCCGGTCCCGCCTGCGGCTCGCCGGACTCCTCGACCAGGTCGCCGCAGAAGACGATCTCGGGCGAGCCGGGGGTGCCGGGGACCAGCAGGGCCAGGTCGTGGCCGGTGTGCCCGGGGCCCACGTTCGCCAGCAGCACCTGCCGCCCGCCCAGTTCCAGCGTCCACTCGCCCGACACGAAGTGCTGGGGGCGCACCAGCAGGTCCGCCGCCTCGGCGGCCTGCGCGGCCGGCACCCCGTGCGCGACGGCGTCGGTCCGCAGGGCGTCCCCGTCCAGGACCCGGTCGATCCCCACCGCCCCGTACACCTCGGCCCCCGAGAACGCGGCCGTGCCGAGCACATGGTCGAAGTGGGGATGGCTGAGTGCGATATGCGTCACCCGGCGCCCGAGCAGCGCCTGCGCCTGGGCGCGCAGCTCGGCGCCCTCGCGCAGGGTCGAGCCCGTGTCGTACAGCAGGACCGCGTCCTCGCCCGCGACCAGGCCCGCCGTCGCGTCCCACCCCGGCAGCCGGCGGCGGCCCACGCCGTCGCCCAGCCGCTCCCAGCCGAACTCTTCCCAACCGACGTCCATGACGTGACGCTATCCCGGGGCGGCCGGGGACGGTGTTCGAGCGCGCCGCGAGCGTCACGGGCGCCCGCCCTTGCTAGGGGTGTACCGGTCGGCCGTACACTGGCCGGGGATCGCTGGCACTCGAACGCGCAGAGTGCCAGGACAGAGCGCCCAGGGACGACAGCTGGAGGTGTGCGCGGTGCTCAGTGAACGCAGACTCGAAGTCCTGCGCGCGATCGTCCAGGACTACGTCGGGACCGAGGAGCCGGTGGGCTCGAAGGCCCTGACCGAGCGGCACAAGCTGGGCGTCTCGCCGGCGACCGTGCGCAACGACATGGCCGTGCTGGAGGAGGAGGGCTTCATCGCCCAGCCCCACACCAGCGCCGGCCGTATCCCCACGGACAAGGGCTACCGGCTGTTCGTCGACCGGCTCGCGGGCGTCAAGCCGCTGTCGTCGCCGGAGCGGCGGGCCATCCAGAACTTCCTGGACGGCGCCGTCGACCTCGACGACGTGGTGGCGCGCACGGTCCGGCTGCTGGCGCAGCTGACCCGGCAGGTCGCCGTCGTGCAGTACCCGTCGCTGACACGGTCCACCGTGCGGCACGTGGAGCTGCTGTCGCTGGCCCCGGCCCGGCTGATGCTGGTGCTCATCACGGACACCGGGCGGGTCGAGCAGCGGATGGTCGACTGCCCGGCGCCGTTCGGCGAGACCTCGCTGGCGGATCTGCGGGCCCGGCTCAACAGCCGGGTGGTGGGGCGCCGCTTCGCGGACGTCCCGCAGCTGGTGCAGGATCTCCCGGAATCCTTCGAGCCGGAGGACCGAGGAACCGTTTCGACGGTGCTCGCCACCCTGCTCGAAACCCTGGTGGAGGAGACCGAGGAGCGGCTGATGATCGGCGGCACCGCCAATCTCACCCGCTTCGGACACGACTTCCCCCTGACTATTCGGCCGGTGCTGGAGGCGCTGGAGGAGCAGGTCGTGCTCCTCAAGCTGCTCGGCGAGGCCAAAGAATCGGGCATGACCGTACGAATCGGGCATGAGAACGCCCATGAAGGGCTGAACTCCACGTCCGTCGTCTCGGTCGGCTACGGTTCGGGCGGCGAAGCCGTCGCGAAACTCGGCGTGGTCGGACCGACCCGCATGGATTACCCCGGAACGATGGGAGCGGTACGCGCAGTGGCACGTTACGTCGGACAGATCCTGGCGGAGTCGTAAGTGGCCACCGACTACTACGCCGTACTGGGCGTACGCCGCGACGCGTCGCAGGACGAGATCAAGAAGGCGTTCCGGCGCCTGGCGCGTGAACTCCACCCGGATGTGAATCCGGACCCGAAGACGCAGGAGCGCTTCAAGGAGATCAACGCCGCCTACGAGGTCCTCTCGGACCCGCAGAAGAAGCAGGTCTACGACCTCGGCGGGGACCCCCTGTCGTCCTCCGGCGGCGGTGGTGCCGGCGGCTTCGGCGCGGGCGGCTTCGGGAACTTCTCGGACATCATGGACGCGTTCTTCGGCAACGCGGCGCAGCGCGGGCCCCGTTCGCGCACCCGTCGCGGCCAGGACGCCATGATCCGGCTGGAGATCGACCTCAACGAGGCGGCCTTCGGTACGACCAAGGACATCCAGGTCGACACGGCGGTCGTCTGTACGACCTGCTCCGGCGAGGGCGCCGCACCCGGCACCTCGGCGCAGACGTGTGACATGTGCCGCGGCCGTGGCGAGGTCTCCCAGGTCACCCGCTCCTTCCTCGGCCAGGTCATGACCTCCCGCCCCTGCCCCCAGTGCCAGGGCTTCGGGACCGTCGTGCCCACGCCGTGCCCGGAGTGCGCCGGTGACGGCCGCATCCGCTCGCGCCGTACGCTCACGGTCAAGATCCCGGCCGGTGTCGACAACGGCACCCGGATCCAGCTCGCGGGCGAGGGCGAGGTCGGCCCCGGCGGCGGCCCCGCCGGTGATCTGTACGTGGAGATCCACGAGCTCAACCACGACGTCTTCCAGCGCCGTGGCGACGATCTGCACTGCACGGTGACGATCCCCATGACGGCGGCGTCGCTCGGCACGAAGGTGCCGTTGCAGACGCTGGACGGCATGGAGGAGGTGGACATCCGTCCCGGCACGCAGTCGGGCCAGTCCATCCCGCTGCACGCGCGCGGTGTGACGCATCTGCGGGGCGGCGGGCGGGGCGATCTGATCGTCCACGTCGAGGTCATGACGCCGACGAAGCTGGATCCGCAGCAGGAGGATCTGCTGCGCCAGCTGGCGAAGCTGCGCGGCGAGGAACGCCCGACGGGGCAGTTCCAGCCCGGGCAGCAGGGCCTGTTCTCCCGGCTGAAGGACGCGTTCAACGGCCGCTGACGCCCTGGTTCGGCCGGGGGTCCGGGGGTTGCCCCCGGGCAGGCACAGTCAGCCCGGGCAGCAAGGCCTGTTCTCCCGGCTGAAGGACGCGTTCAACGGCCGCTGACGGTTGCCCCCCCCCGGGGGGGGGCGCCGGGCCGGTGGTTCGTCTGCGGGTGCGTGGGGGCTGGTCGCGCAGTTCCCCGCGCCCCTGACGGGGCGCTCCTCGATCGCCGGAGCAGCCGGACCACCCAGGTGCGCGGG
>NZ_JBJHPC010000580.1:0-4478 GCF_045257485.1 Streptomyces sp. YS-3
GTCTGTGGGGCCGCGGCGGGCTGGGGCGCGGGGGTGCGGCGCACCTGTCCGGCGACGGTGCGTCCACCGCGTACCGGCGCCGGGCGCGGCACCAGGTACAGGGCGGCGCCGAGCAGCGCGGTCGCGACGAGCGCGTCCAGCCAGTAGTGGTTGGCGGTGCCGACGATCACCAGCAGGGTGAGCACCGGGTGCAGCAGCCACAGCCACCGCCACCGGCCGCGCGTCGCGGCGATCAGTCCGATCGCCACCATCAGCGCCCAGCCGAAATGCAGCGACGGCATCGCCGCGAACTGGTTGGCCATGGTGTCGGTGTCCGGCGTCGCCGCGTACACCGACGGCCCGTACACCTGCGCGGTGTCGACCAGCCCGGCCGCAGCCAGCATCCGGGGCGGCGCCAGCGGCAGCAGGATGTGCAGGGCGAGCGCGGCCGTGGTCACCAGCGCCAGGACCCGGCGGGACCAGAGGTAGTGGGCGGGCCGGCGCAGGTACAGCCAGACCAGGAAGGCGACCGTCGCGGGGAAGTGGACGGTGGCGTAGAAGGTGTTGGCGACGTGGATCACGGTGTCGTCGTGGAGCAGCAGACGCTGCACCGCGCCCTCGCCGGGCAGATGGAGCGCGCGCTCCCAGTCCCAGACGCGGTCGGCGTTGTGGAAGGCGCGCGTCTCGTGTCCGTTGGCCAGCTGGCGGCCGAACTTGTACACGAGGAAGAGCGCGGTCACGAGCAGCAGCTCGCGTACCAGGGGCGGCCGGGGGGTACCGGTCGTCTCCGGTCCGGTGGGACGCCGGGTCCCTGGACGTATACCGGCAGTCATTCTCCGGCCCCTCTGAGACGAGAATTCGAGCAGAAATCGGACAAGCAAACGTAGGAAGGCTAGATCGGATTTCATCGAGACGCAAACGTCTCGATACGTTTGCGTCTCGGACGGGCGGGGCTTACTCTCGTACCAGCAGGAGCCCTGCCCCACGCCCCGGAGGGACACGATGTCCACGCAGGCCGCGACGGCCGCCGCACGCCGCAGCAAGATCAGCCCCGAGCGGGAGCTGGAGCTGTACGAGGCGGTGCTGGACCTGCTCCGCGAGGGCGGCTACGACGCCGTGACCATGGAGGGCGTCGCCGCGCGCACCAAGTGCGGCAAGGCCACGCTCTACCGTCAGTGGAAGTCCAAGCCGGTCCTGGTCACGGCGGCGCTCGGCGCGAGCCGCTGCTCGTTCTTCACCGGGATCGACACGGGCACCCTCGCGGGCGACCTGCGCGAGGCGGCCCGCTCCGCGTCCCGCGGCAAGGGCCGCGACGCCGAGCTGATGGAGGCCGTGGGCCAGGCCTATGTGATGCACCCCGATCTGCGCGCGGCGCTGCGCGAGACCGTCCTGAACCCCGAGATCGCCGCGCTGGACGCGATGCTGCGGCGCGGGGTGGAGCGCGGCGAGGTGGCCGCCGACAACCGGGCGATCGACTTCGTGGCGCCCGCGTTCATGGGTGTCCTGCGGGTGGAGCGCCTCTTCGAGGACCGGTTCACGGGCGGGGAATCGCTGCTGGAGTTCCTGGAGGCGGTCCTGCTCCCGGCGCTGGGCCTGGACTGACGCCTCGTCACCCGGGCTGGTCACCAGGGGACTTGGGGACTTTCCCGCCTCTCCGGGGGCGTGGGGACGTGCGCGACGAGCCCCCCGCCGGACCGCGGCCGACCGGCCGTGCGCGGCCCGTAGCCAGACGGCCGGGCTCAGACGGCCAGGACCCTGACCCCCGCGTCGGTGAACCGCGCGACCGTCTCCCCGGAGACCCCCGCGTCGGTCACCAGCGTGCCGACCTGGTCCGTCGCGCAGATCCGCGCGAACGTCCGGCGCCCCAGCTTCGTCGAGTCCGCCGCGACCACCACCCGCTCGGCGCGCTCGCACAGCAGCCGGTTGATCCCCGCCTCGTCCTCGTCGTGCGCGGTCGCCCCGTGCGCCACATCGAACGCGCCGACCCCGAGCACCGCCACGTCCATCGTGATTTGGTTCAGTACGCCCCCGGCCAGCGGCCCCGTGAGCTCGTACGACTGCGGCCGGGCCACCCCGCCGGTCACCACGATCTTGAACTGTGGCCGCACCGCCAGCTCGTTGGCGATGTTCAGCGCGTTGGTCACGATCGTCAACGCCGGTGACCCGGAGGCCAGTTCCGGCCGTACGGCGAGGGCCCGCGCCACCTCCGTGGTCGTCGTGCCGCCGGTGAGCCCCACCGCCTCGCCGGGGGCGACCAGGTCCGCCACGGCCTTCGCGATGCGCTGCTTCTCCGAGGCCTGCCGGGCCGTCTTGTAACGCAGCGGCAGCTCGTACGAGACACCGTGGACGACCGCGCCGCCACGGGTACGCACCAGCATCTGCTGCTCGGCGAGCTGGTCGAAGTCGCGGCGGATGGTCGCGGCCGACACACCGAGCACCGTCGCCGCCTCCTCGACGTCGAGACGGCCCTGCTCCACGAGCAGTTCAAGGAGCGCCTGCCAGCGGGCGTCGCGCGACATCCGGATCCTCTTCTCTCCCGTGCTCTCCCACACCGACGTGTGACTTTAACCCACTCCCTGATGCTTGATTGTGCTTGAAAGCTAGCTATATTTTGCAGAAACATGCATCCGTAAACATGCATCCGACGACGGATCCAGAGTGAGTGGGAGCCCGGCATGAGCCATGTCGAGAACGAACTCAGCAGCCAGCCCGAGTGCTGGAAGCGCGCCGCCGAGCAGGCGGCGCACCACAAGGACGCCCTTCCCGCGCCGGGCGAGCGGGTCGCGATCGTCGGCTGCGGCACCTCGCTCTTCATGGCCCAGGCCGCCGCCGCCCTGCGCGAGGGAGCGGGCCAGGGTGAGACCGACGCCTTCGCCGCCTCCGAGTACCCGGCGGGCCGCTCCTACGACCGGGTGGTCGCCCTCACCCGCTCCGGCACCACCACCGAGGTCCTGGAACTCCTCGCCCGGGTACGCGGCGCCGCCCGCACCACCGCGATCACCGCCGACCCCGAGACGCCGGTGATGCGGACCGCCGACGACCTCGTGGTGCTGGAGTTCGCGGACGAGGAGTCCGTGGTGCAGACCCGCTTCGCCACCACCGCGCTCACCCTGCTCCGCGCCCACCTCGGCCTCCACACCGAGCAGGCCGTCGCCGACGCGCGCACCGCGCTGGCCGAGCCGCTGCCCGAAGGGCTCGTCGGGCGGAGCCAGTTCACGTTCCTGGGCCGCGGCTGGACCGTCGGGCTCGCCCAGGAGGCCGCGCTGAAGATGCGCGAGGCGTCGCTGTCCTGGACCGAGGCCTACCCCGCGATGGAGTACCGCCACGGTCCGATCAGCATCTCCACCGGCACCACGGCCACCTGGATGTTCGGCGAGGCCCCGGACGGCCTAGCCGACCAGGTGCGGGCCACCGGCGCGCAGTGGGTGGCCGGGCACCTCGACCCGCTGGCCGAACTCGTCCGGGCGCAGCGGCTCGCGGTGGCCGTCGCGGCTGCCCGCGGCCTCGACCCGGACCGCCCGCGCCACCTCACCCGCTCGGTGATCCTCGACGGCTCCTGACCCGCGCCCGGCCACCGACAAGAGCAAGAAGCACAGCAGAGGACAGGGGAAGCACGATGCCACTCGCCCGGACCGGGGTCCTGGTCACCGAGGCCGCCGCCAAACGCGGCGCCGTCGCGGCCTTCAACATCATCACGCTGGAGCACGCCGAGGCCGTCATCGCGGGCGCCGAGGCCGCGCACTCGCCGGTCGTCCTGCAGATCAGCGAGAACGCGGTGAGGTTCCGCTACGGCCGGGTGCTGCCGCTCGCCCGGGCGGCCGTCGCCGCCGCCGAGGCCGCCGCCGTACCCGTGGCGCTCCACCTCGACCACGTCAAGCGCGACGACCTGCTGCGGCAGGCGGCCGACGCCGGGTTCAGCTCGGTGATGTACGACGGCGGCCATCTGCCGTACGAGCAGAACCTCGCCGCGACCCGTGCCGCCGCCGATTGGGCGCACACCCAGGGCCTGTGGATCGAGGCCGAGCTGGGGGAGGTCGGCGGCAAGAACGGTCAGCCGCCGCTGGACGCGCACGCGCCCGGCGCCAGGACCGACCCCGAGGAGGCGCGCGCCTTCGTCGCGGAGTCGGGGGTGGACGCGCTCGCCGTCGCCATCGGCAACACCCACGCCATGACCACCCGTACGGCCGCGCTCGACCACGGTCTCCTCACCCGCCTCGACGCGGCGCTGCACGTCCCGCTGGTGCTCCACGGCTCCTCGGGCGTCCCCGACGACGAGCTGGCGGCGGCGGTCGCCGGCGGTATGTCGAAGATCAACATCGGTACGGCGCTGAACATCGCCATGACCGACGCGATCCGCGTCTATCTCGCCGCCCATCCGGAGGCGGTGGACGCCCGCGGCTACCTCACCGTCGGACGGCAGGCGATGGTGGAGACGGTCACCCGGCTGATCGGGGTGCTGACCGCCAAGGCGTGACACGCGCGGGCGGAGCGGGGCGGGG
>NZ_JBJHPC010000059.1:0-20730 GCF_045257485.1 Streptomyces sp. YS-3
GGGCGGGGTGGGGGCAAAAAACGTTCAGCCCAGACGGTGCATCCAGCCGTGCGTGTCCGGCCTCGCCCCCGTCTGAAGGTCGAGGAGCGCCTTCCGCAGCCTCATCGTGACCTCACCCGGCTCCCCATCCCCCTGCGTCCAGTTCGCCCGAGCCGACTTCACCGACCCCACCGGCGTGATCACCGCCGCCGTCCCGCACGCGAAGACCTCCGTCAGCGTCCCCGCCTCCGTGTCCCGCTTCCAGTCCTCCGTGGAGATCCGGCCCTCCTCGGCCGTGTACCCCAGGTCCCGCGCGATCTTCAGCAGCGAGTCCCGCGTGATGCCCGGCAGGAGCGAACCGGTCAGGGACGGGGTGACGATGCGGTCGCCGTACACGAAGTACAGGTTCATCCCCCCCATCTCCTCGATCCACCGGTGCTCCACCGCGTCCAGCCAGACCACCTGGTCGCACCCGTGCCCCGCCGCCTCGGCCTGGGCCACCAGGGACGCGGCGTAGTTCCCGCCGGTCTTGGCCGCGCCCGTGCCCCCCTTGACCGCGCGCACGTACTCCTCGGAGAGCCAGACCGACACCGGCTTCACGCCACCGGGGAAGTACGCCCCGGCCGGCGACGCGATCACGATGAACAGGTACTCGTTCGCCGGGCGCACACCCAGCCCGACCTCGCTCGCGATCATGAACGGCCGGAGGTAGAGCGAGGCCTCGCCGGAGGACGGGACCCACGCCCGGTCCTGCTGGATCAGCGCGTCGCAGGCGGCGATGAACAGCTCGTCCGGCAGCTCGGGCATCGCCATCCGGCGGGCCGAGGCGCGGAAGCGCTCGGCGTTGGCCTCGGGCCGGAAGGTCGCCACCGTGCCGTCGGGCTGACGGTAGGCCTTCAGACCCTCGAAGATCGTCTGCGCGTAGTGCAGCGTCATGTTGGCGGGGTCCATCGACAGCGGCGCGTACGGGGTGAGCTCCGCGTCGTGCCAGCCGCGGCCCTCGGTCCACTTGACCGTCACCATGTGATCGGTGAAGTGGCGGCCGAATCCGGGGCTTGCCAGGATCGCGTCACGCTCCGCGTCCGACAGCGGGTTCGCGGAGGGCTTGAGCTCGATCGTGGGCGTCGTCATGGTTGCGTGTCCTTCACCGGTTGTGTGGGTCGGACCGCGCTCACGCCGCCTTCGCTGCTGCTAGGACGTCCGAGCTTTTCCGCATGCCGCGGTCCCACGTTCGATTATCGCTCGTGCGGGACCATGACTGAAACGGTGTGATTGCGGCCCAGGGACTGATGGTGGCACCCCGGGGCCGTACAGGAAAAGCCGCCGGGTGCTGGTGCGACCCGGCGGCTTGTCTGGGAGAGAGCGCTCGGGTCAGCCCGATACTCGTACGGCGAGCGCGTCGCCGATCTCGTCGGTGGTACGGGCGGAGCCGTCCCGGGCGGCCAGATCGGCCTGGACGGCGTCCTCGATCCGGGCCGCCTCGGACTCGTAACCGAGGTGGCGCAGGAGCAGGGCGACGGAGAGGACCGTGGCCGTGGGGTCGGCCTTGCCCTGGCCCGCGATGTCGGGCGCGGAGCCGTGGACCGGCTCGAACATCGAGGGGAACGCGCCGGTCGGGTTGATGTTGCCGGACGCGGCCAGGCCGATTCCGCCGGTCACGGCGGCGGCCAGGTCGGTGAGGATGTCACCGAAGAGGTTGTCGGTGACGATCACGTCGAACCGCTCGGGCTGGGTGACGAAGAAGATCGTCGCGGCGTCGACGTGCAGATAGTCGGTGGTGACGTCCGGGTACTCCTTCGCCACCGTGTCGAAGATGTTCTTCCACAGGTGCCCGGCGAAGACCAGGACGTTGTTCTTGTGCACCAGCGTCAGCTTCTTGCGCGGGCGGGCCTGGGCGCGGGCGAACGCGTCGCGCACCACGCGCTCCACGCCGTACGCCGTGTTCACACTGACCTCGGTGGCGACCTCGGCCGGGGTGCCGGTGCGCAGCGAGCCGCCGTTGCCCGTGTAGGGGCCCTCGGTGCCCTCGCGGACCACCACGAAGTCGATCTCGGGACGGCCCGCCAGCGGGGTCGCCGTGTTCGGGAACAGCTTCGACGGGCGCAGGTTGATGAAGTGGTCGAAGGCGAAGCGGAGCTTCAGCAGCAGACCGCGCTCCAGGACGCCGGACGGCACGCTCGGGTCGCCGATGGCGCCGAGCAGGATCGCGTCGTGGGTCGCGAGCGCCTCCAGCTCCGTCTCCGGCAGGGTCTCGCCGGTGCGGTGCCAGCGCCGGGCGCCGAGGTCGTACTCCTTGGTCTCCAGCTTCACATCCGCTGGAAGGACGGCGTTGAGGACCTTCAGGCCCTGGGCCACCACTTCCCGGCCGATGCCGTCACCGGGGATCACTGCGAGATCGATGCTGCGAGACATGAATGCACCGTACTCCGCGTCCCATGCGTTGACATGTGGAGTCCACGATACGGACAGGATACGGACAGGGGCTGATCGGACGGGCTCTCGCCCCAGCCCTTCCGGGAGACCGCCGAATGGCTGGTAGGGGTGATGTGCGGGGGCATTGCGGGGAGTTGCATGGGGAGCTGTACGCGTCCCGTTCACCCCCCGGTGAGATGCGCGTCGTCTGAGGAGAGGACGTTTCCGGCCATGGACATCCCTCGTTTCGGCATCCCTGAGAAGCTCGCCGGCCGTATGAACATGGCCGAGCAGCACGAGTACCTGCGTACGCGGCTGACCCGGCGCGGGGTGCTGCGCACCTCGGTGGCGACCGCCGCGGTCGCCGGCGTCGGGGCGGGCACCCCGGCCGCCGCCTCGCCCGCCCGCACCGCGCCGGCGGCGCTCACCTCCTGGGGCACGGCCACCGAGGTGGACGGCTCGCTGGTGGCGCCGTTCGGCCGGCATCTGGCCTACGGCGCCGACCCGAAGACGCAGATGGCGGTCTCCTGGCAGGTGCCGTTCGCGGTGCGGCGGCCGTACATCCGGATCGGTCTCAAGCCCTGGGCGCTCAGCCACCGCATGGACGCCGAGGTGCGCCACCTCAGCACGCCGGTGCTCAACGGGGGAAAGATCGCGGCGGCCGAGCAGTACTACGTGCACGCGGGCCTGGAACGGCTGCGGCCGGGCACCACGTACTACTACGGCGTCGGCCACGACGGTTTCGATCCGGCCGACCCGCGCAACCTCGGCACCCTGGGCACCTTCACCACCGCGCCCGAGCGTGCCGGGGCGTTCACCTTCACGGCCTTCGGCGACCAGGGCGTCAGCTACCACGCGCTCGGCAACGACCAGCTGATCCTCGGTCAGAACCCGGCCTTCCATCTGCACGCGGGCGACATCTGCTACGCCGACCCGTCCGGTTCGGGCACCCCCGGCGACACCTACGACGCGCGCACCTGGGACCAGTTCCTCGCCCAGACCGAGTCGGTCGCCAAGACCGTGCCGTGGATGGTGACCACCGGCAACCACGACATGGAGGCCTGGTACTCGCCGGACGGCTACGGCGGCCAGAACGCCCGCTGGTCGCTGCCGGGCAACGGCCCGGACCCGGTCAGACTGCCCGGGGTGTACTCGTTCGTCCACGGCAACGTGGGCGTGGTCGCGCTGGACGCCAACGACGTCTCGTACGAGATCCCCGCCAACTTCGGGATCAGCGGCGGCGGGCAGACCCGGTGGCTCGACCGGCGGCTGGGCGAACTGCGCGCCGACCGCCGGGTCGACTTCGTGGTGGTCTTCTTCCACCACTGCGCCTTCTCGACCACCAACGCGCACGCCTCGGACGGCGGGGTGCGCGACGCCTGGGTGCCGCTGTTCGAGAAGCACCAGGTGGACCTGGTCATCAACGGCCACAACCATGTGTACGAGCGCACCGACGCGATCCTGCGGGGCGCCGTGGGACGCAAGGTGCCGATCGGTGAGCGCACCGACCCGACGCGGGACGGCATCGTGTACGTCACGGCCGGCGGCGCGGGCCGGGCGCTCTACGACTTCCCGGCGCCCGACAGCTACGAGGGCCACGTCAAGGACCAGGAGAGCGTGGCCAGCTACCACTGGCTCAAGGGCCGCGCGAAGGCGGCCGAGACCGTGGAGTGGTCCCGGGTGCGCTTCACGGGCTACTCGTTCCTGGCGGTGCAGGTGGAGGCGGGCCTCCGCCCGTCGATGACGGTCTCGGCCCTCGCCGAGTCCGGCGCGCGGATCGACCACTTCGAGATCCGTCGGGGCGCGACGGGGCGCCCAGGAGCGGCCTAGGGCGTGTCGGCGTCGCGGGGCAGGCGGGACTTTCGCAACACGCCCTAGTGCCCAGTGGCACCCCCGTTGTCCCTGCGGTCCAGCGCGCGCTGGAGCGCGGCGGCGGCGTTCTTGCGGTCGGTGTCGCTCGTACGGGCGGTGTGGCGGACACGGCGGACGGTCGTCGTCTCGGACATGAGGATCGACTCCTTGAGATCACGGGGATATCGAGGCGCCGGAAGGGGCGGGGAGCGCTGCCGCAGGGGTTGCCTGCCAAGGGGCACCGCGCTCGCGACCGCCATTCGCTGGATCTAGCGAGACGTTCGGCTCCTACAAAGCTAAGGGAGGACTCCGCTTCTGTCTCCACGATTACTCGGACTTCCTACTATCTGAGACGGCGGCACGGATAGTTCAGGCGGTGCCATCTAGTTTGCATTCCTACCTAGGTGGTGCTGGAATACACGCATGGCCGCAGACCGCAGATCCAGTTGGCTCAAGGGCGTCCTCGACCTCCTCGTCCTCACCTGCCTCACCGGGGGTGAGAGCTACGGGTACGAGATCTCCAAGACCCTGGCCGCGGCCGGGCTCGGGGAGATCAAGGGCGGGACGCTCTACCCCGTCCTGAACCGGCTCGAAGAGGCCGGGCTCGCCGTCGGGGAGTTCCGCGCCGCCGAGCGCGGACCGGGCCGCCGGTACTACCGGCTGACGGAGGAGGGCCGGCGGGCGCTCGCCGAGCAGGGCGCCTCCTGGCTGGAGTTCCACACCGCCGTGAAGACCATGCTGACCAGCGCGACACCAGGGGGACGTGCCACATGAGCGAAGAGAGCGACTACTTCGGGACGCTCGCCGGGAAGCTCCGGGCCGCGGGGATGCCGCGGAGCGAGGTGACGGCGACCGTCGCGGAGCTCACCGGCTATCTGGCCGAGTCCGGGTCCACCGACCCGTACGAGGAGTTCGGCGCGCCGGAGGACTTCGCGGCGCGGCTCACCGGCGGCCGGGCCGCCGAGGAGCCGGACGCCGGGGCGGAGACCTGGAAGTGGGCCACCGACATCTACACCGACCGCAAGCACCTCAACCACTACGGCGACCAGGGCTGGGAGGTCGAGGGCCTGGACCGGCTCGGCCGGTTCGTGTGCCGGCGCGACCCGGCGGCGGCGATGCGGTGGGAGTACCGCCGGGAGAGCGCCGACMGCGCCGCCGAGCGTGCGACGGTCACCGCCCGGCTCGCCCCGGACGGCTGGGAGCCGTGCGGGCACTGGTTGCTGTACATGTACTTCAAGCGCCCCAAGGCGGCCAGCGCCGGGCCCGCGGCCGGGCTCGACGAGCTGGTGGCGCCGCCCGCCAAGCAGCTCCTGCTGAGCACCACCTACCGGGGCAAGCTGAAGCAGATGCTGGCCGCCGCGGTCGTCTCGGGCTCCGTGACCGCCGTCGCGGTGCACTACGGGGGCGACCTGGTGATGTACCCGGCGCTGATCGGCGCGGCCGTCGCCACCCCGCTCGGCTTCGCCCTCGGCTGGCGGCGCGTCAAGCGCGAGATCGCGCGGGGCGCCGAGGACGCGTAGCGCCGCCCGGGCGGGCGCCGGCCGCCCGCCCTCAGCCGCCGACCCGCAGGTCCTGGAGGCCCACCACCCTCAGCAGCTCCAGCCGCTGGTGGGCGTCGGTGCCCGGGCGGGCCGAGTGCACCACCAGGAACTGGCCCTCGCCGGAGCTGAGCAGGATTTCGCAGTCCAGCTCCAGGAGGCCGACCACGGGGTGGAGGAACCGCTTCGCCCTGGCGTGCCGGGTCTCCACCTCGTGCTGGTCCCACAGCGCGGCGAACTCCTCGCTGCACCCCCGCAGTTCGGCCACCAGCGCGGCCGGTTCCGGGTCGTCGGGGCGGGCCGCGAGCACCGCCCGCAGCTGGGCCACATGGCTGCGGGCGTGGCCCGGCTGGTCCTCGGGCGGGAAGAGGGCGCGCAGCGACGGCTCGGTGAAGTAGCGGCGGATGATGTTCCGGCCCGGCGCGGCCTCGCCGACCAGGGCCGCCGCCATCGCGTTCTGGGCGAGCACCTCCCCCCAGTCGCTCATCACCTGGGCGGGCGCGTCGTGCAGCCGGTCGAGGATCAGCATCAGACCCGGGCGCACATGGACCGAGCCGTGCCGCTCACGCGGCGGCTCCTCGCCCGCGAGGTGGAAGAGGTGATCGCGCCCGTCCCGGCTGAGCCGCAGCGCCCGCGCCAGCGCGGTCAGCATCTGCCGGGACGGACGCGAGCCGCGGGCCTGCTCCAGCCGGGTGTAGTAGTCCGCCGACATCCCGGTGAGCTGGGCGACCTCTTCCCTGCGCAGCCCGGCCGTCCGCCGCCGGGGACCGGCCGCCAGGCCCACGTCCGCCGGTCCGAGACGGGCCCGGCAGTGCCGCAGGAAGTCCGCGAGTTCTTCTCTGTCCACCCCCTCAGCATGACGGTCGGTGCCGTTCCGTATCCAGGGAGTGCCGCTCCCTGGATGGGGACGTCCCTCCCGCCGCCGGCCACCTCGCGCCACGCTGGGGCCAGGCGATCGAGAGGAGCGGAAGATGCGGATCCTGGTGACGGGGGCGACGGGCGAGGTCGGCCGCAGGTTCGTGCCGAGGCTGGTCCAGCGGGCCGACGTGGTGCGGGTCCTGGTGCGCGACGAGGCCCGCGGCGCGGCCCTCGGCGCCCATGAGGTCGCGGTCGGCGACGTGCGCGAGGAGGAGTCGGTGCGCAAGGCGCTGGCGGGGGTGGACGCGGTGGTGAACCTGGCGGTGTCCTACCGGAACGTGCCGGACGAGGAGAACCGCGCGGTCAACCGTGACGCGGCGCTCGCGCTGGGCCGGCTGTCGCTGGAGGCCGGGGTGGGCCGGCTCGTCCAGGTGTCGTCGAACCTGGCGTACGGCCTGGGGCGCGGGCGTCCGCTGACCGAGGACGACGCGCCGGTGCCGGGCGGGCCACTGTGGGGGACGTACGCGGAGTCCAAGGCCGCCGCCGAGGAGGGCCTGTTCGCCCTCCACCGCGAGCACGGCCTCGACGTGCGGGTGGGAGCGCTCGCCTTCGTCTACGGAGAGGGCGACCCGCACCTGGCGCATTCGGTGTACTGGGCGGGCCAGTGGGCGGCGCACCAGCGGCTGCCGATGGTGCACCACGCGGACGTGGCCCAGGGGCTGATGCGGCTGCTGTACGCGCCGGGGGTGGCGGGCCGCAAGTACAACATCGCGGACGACTGCCCGGTGACGGCGGTCGAGCTGCACCAGCTCAACGGGGTGGAGGTGCCGCCGGAGCTGGCGCGGCGCACCGACCCGGACCCGTTCTACACGATCATGTCCACGCTGCGGATCCGGGACGAGCTGGGCTTCCGGCCGCTGTACCCGTCGGTGTGGACGGCGCGGGACGCGGGCGTGCTCTGAGCACCCGGCATCGGACCCCCCGCCCGCGCCCCGGCACGCCGCCCGCGCCTCAGAGCACGTCGCCGTCGCGCCAGTCGAAGATCAGCGGCTGGGCGGGGTCGGGCAGCGGGCGGCCCGCGGCCGGGCGGAGGAAGGTGGTGCCCTCCTCCTCGGCGAGGCGCACCACCCCGTCCGGGCTCAGCGCCTCGATCCGTCCCGGCCAGACCTGCCAGCCGCGGGAGCGGTAGAGCGCGGCGCCCTCGTCGGAGGCGGAGAGCGCGCCGAACGCGTACGCCTCGTCGATCACATGCTCCAGGGCGGTCATGACCCGCCCGCCGAGCCCCTGGCGGCGCCGGTCCGCGCGTACGGCGACGGCCTCGACGTAGCCGACGCGGTAGGACCGGCCGCCGTGCAGCACCCGGCGCATGATCACGCTGCCGTGCGCGGCGATGCCCCGCTCGTCGTCGAGGAAGGAGTGGACGCCGCCGAGGCCGTGGTCCCAGTCCTCGTCGCTGAAGTCCCCGTCGAAGGCGGCGTCGAGCAGTTCGCGGATTCTCGGCAGGCCGTCCGGGCCGAGCTGCGAGGTGTGCGCGGTGTGCTGAGACTCAGTCATGCGACCACTGTGGCAGGCCGCTTCGCGCCCTTGCGCGCCGGGCGCGGCTGCACCAAACTCCCTCGCGCCCCGGCCCGGAACGCGAACCGCCCCCGTCCTCGGTTGGGGGACCAAGGACGGGGGCGGGGTTCGGAGGTGACCGGCGTCAGCCCATGTGGGGGTACGTGTAGTCGGTCGGCGGGACCAGCGTCTCCTTGATGGCGCGGGTCAGCGTCCAGCGCATCAGGTTCTGCGGGGCGCCCGCCTTGTCGTTGGTGCCCGAGGCACGGCCGCCGCCGAAGGGCTGCTGGCCGACGACGGCGCCGGTCGACTTGTCGTTGATGTAGAAGTTGCCCGCCGCGTAGCGGAGCTTGTCCATCGTGTACGCCGCCGCCGCGCGGTCGCCGGCGATGACCGAGCCGGTGAGGGCGTAGTCCGAGACCGACTCCATCTGGGCCAGCATCTCGTCGTACTTCTCGTCCTCGTAGACGTGGACCGCGAGGATCGGGCCGAAGTACTCGGTCGTGAAGACCTCGTTCTCGGGGTCCGTGCACTCGATGACGGTCGGGCGGACGAAGTAGCCGACCGAGTCGTCGTAGCTGCCGCCCGCGACGATCGTGCAGGAGGCGTCGGCCTTGGCGCGGTCGATCGCGGCCTTGTTCTTGGCGAACGAGCGCTCGTCGATGACGGCGCCGATGAAGTTCGACAGATCGGTGACGTCACCCATGGTGATGCCGTCGACCTCGGCCGCGAACTCCTCCTTGAAGCCGTCGTTCCAGATCGACGCGGGGATGTAGGCGCGCGAGGACGCCGAGCACTTCTGGCCCTGGAACTCGAAGGAGCCGCGGGTCAGCGCGGTCTTCAGCACCGCGCGGTCGGCGCTGGGGTGCGCGACGACGAAGTCCTTGCCGCCGGTCTCGCCGACGAGGCGCGGGTAGGTGCGGTACTTCTCGATGTTGGTGCCGACCGTCTTCCACAGGTGCTGGAAGGTCTTGGTGGAACCGGTGAAGTGGATGCCCGCCAGGTCGCGGTGGTTCAGGGCGACCTCGGAGACGGCCAGACCGTCACCGGTGACGAGGTTGATGACTCCCTTGGGCAGACCGGCCTCCTCCAGGAGCCGCATCAGCAGCACGGCGGCGTGGGTCTGGGTCGGGGACGGCTTCCACACGACCACGTTGCCCATCAGGGCCGGGGCGGTCGGCAGGTTGCCCGCGATGGCCGTGAAGTTGAACGGCGTGATCGCGTAGACGAAGCCCTCCAGCGGGCGGTGGTCCATACGGTTCCACACGCCCGGGGAGTTCGCCGGGGGCTGCTCGGCGAGGAGCTGACGCGCGTAGTGCACGTTGAAGCGCCAGAAGTCGACGAGCTCGCAGGGGGTGTCGATCTCGGCCTGCTGGGCGGTCTTGGACTGGCCGAGCATGGTCGAGGCGGCCAGCGTCTCGCGCCACGGGCCGGCCAGCAGCTCGGCGGCGCGCAGGATGATCGCGGCGCGGTCGTCGAAGGACATCGCGCGCCACGCCGGGGCGGCGGCGAGGGCCGCGTCGACGGCGTCCCGCGCGTCCTGGGTGGTGGCGTTGGCGAAGGTGCCGAGGACGGCCTTGTGGTTGTGCGGCTGCACGACGTCGAAGCGCTCGCCGCCGCCCATCCGCTTCTCGCCGCCGATGGTCATCGGAAGCTCGATCGGGTTCTCGGCCAGCTCCTTGAGCTTGGCCTCCAGGCGCGCGCGCTCGGGCGAACCCGGGGCGTAGCCGTGCACCGGCTCGTTGACGGGAGCGGGGACCTGGGTTACAGCGTCCATGAGTCTCTGAACTCCTTGATGAGGGGTGGTGGGCTCAGCCCTTGGTGAGGATGGAGCGGGCGAAGAAGAGCAGGTTGGCGGGCTTCTCCGCGAGGCGGCGCATGAAATATCCGTACCAGTCGGTGCCGTACGCCGTGTAGACGCGCATCCGGTGGCCCTCGGCCGCGAGCCGCACGTGCTCGTCGCTGCGGATGCCGTACAGCATCTGGAACTCGTACTCATCCAGTTTGCGCCCGGCGCGCCGCGCGAGCTCCTGGGTGATGGCGATCAGCCGCGGGTCGTGCGAGCCGATCATCGGGTACGCCTCGCCGTCCATGAGGATCTTCAGGACGCGGACGTACGCCTTGTCGATCTCGGCCTTGTCCTGGAAGGCGACGGAGGCGGGCTCCTTGTAGGCGCCCTTCACGATGCGCACGCGGCTGCCGGCGGCGGCCAGGCGGCGGGCGTCCTCCTCGGTGCGGAAGAGGTAGGCCTGGATGACGCAGCCGGTCTGCGGGAAGTCCTTCCGCAGCTCCTCGTGGATGGCGAACATCGAGTCGAGGGTGGTGTGGTCCTCGGCGTCCAGGGTGACCGTGGTGCCGATGGCGGCGGCGGCCTCGACGACCGGGCGGACGTTGGCGAGGGCGAGCTCGTGGCCGCCCTCCAGCGCTTGTCCGAACATCGACAGCTTCACGGACATCTCGGCGCGGGTGCCCAGGTCCAGGCCCTTGAGGCGCTCGATCAGCTCAAGGTAGGCGTCCCGCGCGGCGTGGGACTGCTCCACGGTGGTGATGTCCTCGCCCACCACGTCCAGGGTGACCTCCAGGCCCCTGGCGGCGGCGTCCTCGACGATCGGCACGACCTGGTCGACCGTCTCACCGGCGATGAACCGGTCGACGACCTGCTTGGTGCCGGGCGCGGCCGAGACGAAGCGGCGCATCTTGTCGCTGCGCGACGCGGCGAGGATCACGGGACCCAGCACGGGGTACCTCCATGGAAAGGGGTAGCAGGAGGCCGGCACCCGACGATCGGGGAACGGCACGGAGAACCACCGTGAAACCTAGATATCCGTCCGATCCTCTGCCATCGACACCTGTCACGCATCCGTGCCCCGCATCTCGGACAGATGTCTGAAGGCGGGGCCGGAGTGCGCGAGAATGGCTGCTGTGAAGGGCGACTACCAGGACCTGGTCGATGAGATCTCGGCGCTGCTCGGCGCCCCCGCGACCCTGGAGGACCGGGACTTCGGGCTGATCGCCTTCGGCGCGCACGACTCCGAGGACGACTCGGCCATGGACCCGGTGCGCACCCGCTCGATCCTGACCCGCCGCTCCACCCCGGCGGTCCGCGCCTGGTTCGAGGGGTTCGGCATCACCCGGGCGACCGGCCCGGTCCGTATCCCGGCCGCCCCCGAGGCGGGCGTCTTCCGCGACCGGATCTGTCTGCCCGTGCGCCACCGGGGCGTGGTGCTCGGTTACGTGTGGCTGCTGGACGCCGACCCCGGCCCGGCCGACGACCGGCTGGCTGCCGCGATGGAGGTGGCCGCCCGGATCGGCGGGCTGCTCGCCGACGAGACGCGGGCGGGCACCGATCTGTCCCGTGAGTTCCGGGCGGCCCTGACCGCCGGACCGGGCTGGCAGCGCGACATGGCGACGACGGCCCTGCGCGCGGCGCTCGGCCCGGACGCGGACGGCCTGCACACGGTGGTCTGCGTCAGCCCCTGGTCCCGGGAGACGCCCTCGGCGCGGACCGTGCCGGGGACGGCCGCGGTGTGCGCGGTGCCGTGGGGGGCGCCCGGCGAGGAGGGTGCGGAGGAGAGCGCGGGGGCCGCGCCCGGCCGGCTGCTCGGGGCGCTGGTGCGGCTGCGCTCGGCCGACGCGCTCACGCCCGCGCTGACCGCCGCCGAACGGCTGCGCGCCACGGCGGGTCCGGGCGCCGCGGCCGGGATCGCACCGGCCCGCCGGGGCCTGGGCGAGCTGGCCGCCTCCTGGCACGAGGCGACCTCGGCGGCCCGGGCCGCGCTCGCCGAACCGGGGCTCGGCCCGGTCGCCCAGTGGGCGGGCATCGGCCCGTACCGGCTGCTGACCGCGCTCCCCGGCACCGCCCGGCCCGACCCGGCGGTCGCCTCCCTGCTCAGCCCGGCCCACACCGAACTGGCCCGCACCGCCGAGGTGTTCCTCGACCACGCGGGCCAGGCGGGCCGTACGGCGGCGGCGCTCGGCATCCACCGCCAGACCCTCTACTACCGGCTCTCCCGGGTCGAGCAGCTCACCGGACTCGACCTCGACGACGGCGAGGACCGGCTGCTGCTGCACATGGCCCTGAAGGCGTCACGCCTGTGAGGGCTTCCCGGCGTCCAGGGCGCGGACGAGCCGCCGCAGGCCCTCGGTCAGCTCGGCACCGCTCGCCGCGGTCCCCGGGTCGAAGGTCCACTGGGCGATGAGCCCCATCATCAGCGTCATGTAGAGCTTGCCGAGGGTGTCCACGTCCTCGTCGCCGACCTCGGCCTCCTCGCCCCCCATGAACATGGGGATGATGCCGCGCGCACCCTCGCGCTGGGCCTTCGCCAGATGGTCGCGCACCCCCGGCAGCTGGTCGCCCATGACGATGATCTCCATGCTGAGGTGCCACATCGAGCCGGGCTGCTCCATGGTGGAGATGACGTTCGACCAGACCTCCTGGAAGCGCTCCAGCGAACCCGGCTCGGTGGCCGGGCCCTGCTCGGGCGCGTCGAAGGCGACCGAGACCCCCTCGACCAGGGCGATGTACGCCTGCGCGAGCAGCGCGTCCTTGGAGCCGTAGTGGTAGCCGATGGACGCGAGGTTCGTCCCCGACTCCTTCACGATGTCCCGCGCGGTCGTCCGCGCGAAGCCCTTCTCCAGCAGGCAGCGCTTGGCGCCTTCGAGCAGATCCTCACGGTGTCCCATGCGGGGAGCCTACCGTGTTTTAGACATTCGTGTAATACGCGCGTATGGCAGGACGGGTGTGCCGCACCAAGGGTGATCACTCTCTGCGGACCGTGCTGGGTTGCTCGCGCAGTTCCCCGCGCCCCCGGGTGGTTGGGGGCGCGGGGAACCGCGCGCTCAGCCGCGGCGGACCCGCAGCCGAACGGCTAGTCCACCAGGTTCACCGAGCGGGCCGAGGCCGCGCCGATGGTCTCCGCCAGCTCGTTCAGGACCGGCTGCGGGACCGAGTCGTCCACGGTCAGGACCGCGAGGGCCTCGCCGCCCTCCTCCGCGCGGGCGACCTGCATGCCCGCGATGTTCAGACCCGCCTCGCCCAGGATCCGGCCGACGGTGCCGACGACGCCCGGACGGTCGTCGTAGCGCAGCACCACCATGTGGTCCGCGAGCGCCAGGTCGACGTCGAACTCGCCGATCGCCACGATCTTCTGGAGGTGCTTGGGGCCCGCCAGCGTGCCGGAGACCGCGACCTCCTCGCCGCCGGAGAGCGTGCCGCGCACGGTGACCACGTTGCGGTGGTCGGGGGACTCCGAGCTCGTGGTCAGCCGCACCTCGACGCCGCGCTCCTGCGCGAACAGCGGCGCGTTGACGTAGCTGACGGTCTCGTCCACCACGTCCTCGAACACGCCCTTGAGCGCGCTGAGTTCGAGCACCTTCACATCGTGCTGGGTGATCTCGCCGTACACCTCGACGTCGAGGCGGACCGCCACCTCGCCCGCGAGCGCGGTGAAGATCCGGCCCAGGCGCTCCGCGAGCGGCAGCCCCGGCTTCACGTCCTCGGCGATGACCCCGCCCTGGACGTTGACCGCGTCCGGCACCAGCTCGCCGGCGAGCGCCAGGCGCACCGAGCGGGCGACCGCGATGCCCGCCTTCTCCTGGGCCTCGTCGGTGGAGGCGCCGAGGTGCGGGGTGCAGACGACCTGGTCGAGCTCGAAGAGCGGGGAGTCCGTGCAGGGCTCCTTCGCGTACACGTCGAGGCCCGCGCCCGCGACGCGGCCCTCCTTGAGCGCCGAGTACAGCGCGGCCTCGTCGACGATGCCGCCGCGCGCCGCGTTCACGATCCGGACGTGCGGCTGGACCTTGTGGAGCGCCTCGTCGCCGATGAGACCGAGGGTCTCGGGGGTCTTGGGCAGGTGCACGGTGATGAAGTCCGCGACCTGGAGCAACTCGTCGAGGGTGAGGAGCTTGACGCCCATCTGCGCGGCCCGCGCGGGCTGCACATAGGGGTCGTACGCGACGATCTTCATACCGAACGCGGACATGCGCTGGGCGACCAGCACGCCGATGCGGCCGAGACCGACGACGCCGAGGGTCTTCTCGCTCAGCTCGACGCCGGTGTACTTGTTCCGCTTCCACTCGCCGTTCTTCAGCGCGGTGTTGGCCTGCGGGATGTTGCGCGCGGTGGCGACCAGCAGACCGCAGGCGAGCTCGGCGGCGGTGACGATGTTGGAGGTCGGGGCGTTGACCACCATCACGCCGGCCTTGGTGGCGGCGGAGACGTCCACGTTGTCCAGGCCCACGCCCGCGCGGGCGACGACCCGCAGCTTCTTCGCGGCGGCGACGGCCTCGGCGTCGACCTTGGTCGCGGAGCGGATCAGGATCGCGTCCACGTCGGCGATGGCGGGCAGCAGCTCGGCGCGGTCGGCTCCGTTGCAGTGCCGGATCTCGAAGTCCGGACCGAGGGCGTCGACGGTGGCGGGCGACAGCTCTTCAGCGATGAGTACGACGGGTTTCGAGCTCACGTGAGTCCTCACAGTTCCAGTGCTGCGGACTGCCGTCCCGACGGCCGCAGGCGGTGGAGGGGGAGCGGCGCCGGAGAAGGGTGGGTGCGTTCCCTCGTCGTTCGGTGCGAGAGTGCGTGCCGGGCGGCGTGGGGATGTGCCCGCTCTTCTCCGGTGTCGCTTAGCCGCGTGGAAGCGCACGACGCTGTGGGCTGACGCGTAGGTATTGAGCAGCAGTGTAGTGGTGCTCAAGGCGGTCTGTTCCGCCGATGGGGGTTCCCCCTGGTCATGACGGTCCCGGAGGGGGAATGTCACCCGTCCGGGTGGGAACGGGATGGACGGAGGGGCCGCGGCGCACCGCCGCGGCCCCTCGCGAAGGCTTACGCCTCCTCGTCGTTCACCCAGCTCATGAGCTTGCGCAGCTCCTTGCCGGTGGTCTCCAGGAGGTGGTTCTCGTCCTGGGTCTTGTACTCGTTGTACTTCTTCAGACCGCCGTGGTACTCGTCCATCCAGTTCTTGGCGAAGGTGCCGTCCTGGATCTCGGTGAGGACCTTCTTCATCTCGGCCTTGGTGTCGGCGGTGATGATGCGGGGGCCGGTGACGTAGTCGCCCCACTCGGCGGTCTCGGAGACCGACCAGCGCATCTTCTCCAGGCCGCCCTCGTACATCAGGTCGACGATGAGCTTCAGCTCGTGGAGGCACTCGAAGTAGGCGATCTCCGGCTGGTAGCCCGCCTCGACGAGGGTCTCGAAGCCCGCCTTGACCAGCGCGGAGGTGCCGCCGCAGAGCACGGCCTGCTCACCGAACAGGTCGGTCTCGGTCTCCTCGGTGAAGGTCGTCTTGATGACGCCCGCCCGGGTGCCGCCGATGCCCTTGGCGTACGAGAGCGCGAGCGCGAAGCCGTTGCCGGTCGCGTCCTGCTCGACGGCCGCGATGCACGGGACGCCGCGGCCCTCCTCGTACTGGCGGCGGACCAGGTGGCCCGGGCCCTTCGGGGCGACCATGCAGACGTCGACGCCCTCGGGGGCCTTGATGAAGCCGAAGCGGACGTTGAGGCCGTGGCCGAAGAACAGCGCGTCGCCGTCCTTCAGGTTGTCCTTGATGGACTCCTCGTAGACCTGGGCCTGGATCGGGTCCGGGACGAGGATCATGATGACGTCGGCCTCGGCGGCGGCCTCGGCGGGCGTGACCACGCGCAGGCCCTGCTCCTCGGCCTTGGCCTTGGACTTGGAGCCCTCGTGCAGACCGACGCGGACGTCGACACCCGAGTCGCGGAGCGACAGCGCGTGGGCGTGGCCCTGGCTGCCGTAACCGATCACAGCGACCTTGCGGCCCTGGATGATGGACAGGTCGGCGTCGGCGTCGTAGAACAGCTCGGCCACTGGGATATCTCCTTGGTGTGCTGGTGTTGCGTCCCACCGTACGGCGGGGATGCCAGGGTCAGTTTTGAGTCTCGCGATATGAACACCGCGAGGGGCGGGTTCAGGCCGAGCGGTCCAGGGCCCGCAGACTGCGGTCGGTGATGGACCGCGAGCCGCGCCCTATGGCGATCGTCCCGGACTGGACGAGCTCCTTGATACCGAACTGCTCCAGCATCTTGAGCATCGCCTCCAGCTTGTCGGCGCCGCCGGTGGCCTCGATGGTCACCGCCTCGGGCGAGACGTCGACGGTCTTGGCGCGGAACAGCTGGACGATCTCGACGATCTGGGAGCGCGTTTCGTTGTCGGCCCGCACCTTCACCAGAACGAGTTCGCGCTGGATCGCAGCGCTGGGCTCGAGTTCGACGATCTTCAGGACGTTGACCAGCTTGTTGAGCTGTTTCGTCACCTGCTCCAGCGGCAGGTCCTCGACATTGACCACGATGGTGATGCGGGAGATGTCGGGGTGTTCGGTGACACCGACGGCGAGTGAGTCGATGTTGAAACCGCGGCGGGAGAACAGCGCGGCGATCCGGGCGAGGATGCCGGGGGTGTTCTCGACCAGGACGGAGAGCGTGTGCTTGGTGGACATGGTGGCGGTCTCTCTCTGCTCTCTCAGTCGTCTTCGTTGTCGCCGAAGTCGGGACGGACGCCCCGGGCGGCCATGACCTCGTCGTTGGAGGTGCCGGCGGCGACCATCGGCCACACCTGGGCGTCCTCGTGGACGATGAAGTCGACGACGACCGGGCGGTCGTTGATCGAGTTGGCCTCCTCGATCGCCTTGTCCAGGTCCTCCGGGCGCTCGCAGCGGATCGCGTAGCAGCCCATCGCCTCCGACAGCTTGACGAAGTCCGGGACGCGGGTGCCGGCGCTCGGCTCCTTGCCGGTGGCCCCGGGGCCGCTGTGCAGCACGGTGTTGGAGTAGCGCTGGTTGTAGAAGAGGGTCTGCCACTGGCGGACCATCCCGAGGGCGCCGTTGTTGATGATGGCGACCTTGATCGGGATGTTGTTGAGCGCACACGTGGTGAGCTCCTGATTGGTCATCTGGAAGCAGCCGTCGCCGTCGATCGCCCAGACCGGGCGGTCCGGCATACCGGCCTTGGCGCCCATGGCCGCCGGGACCGCGTACCCCATCGTTCCGGCGCCGCCGGAGTTCAGCCAGGTGGCGGGGCGCTCGTAGTTGATGAAGTGGGCGGCCCACATCTGGTGCTGGCCGACGCCGGCCGCGAAGATGGTGTCGGCGGGGGCGAGTTCACCGATGCGCTGGATGACCTGCTGCGGCGAGAGGCTGCCGTCGCCGGGCTGCTCGTAGCCGAGCGGATAGGTCTCGCGCCACCGGTTCAGGTCGTTCCACCAAGCGGTGTAGTCGCCCGTGTGGCCCTCGGTGTGCTCGGCCTGGACCGCCTGGACCAGATCGGCGATGACCTCGCGGGCGTCGCCCACGATCGGCACGTCGACCTCGCGGTTCTTGCCGATCTCGGCCGGGTCGATGTCCGCGTGGATGATCTTCGCGTACGGCGCGAAGCTGTCCAGCTTGCCGGTGACCCGGTCGTCGAAGCGGGTGCCGAGCGCGATCAGCAGGTCGGACTTCTGGAGCGCGGTGACGGCGGTGACCGCGCCGTGCATACCGGGCATCCCCACGTGCAGCGGGTGGCTGTCCGGGAAGGCGCCGAGCGCCATCAGGGTGGTGGTGACGGGCGCCCCGGTCAGCTCCGCGAGGACCTTCAGCTCGGCGGTGGCGCCGGCCTTCAGGACGCCGCCGCCGACGTACAGCACCGGGCGCTTCGCCTGGACGATCAGCTTGGCGGCCTCGCGGATCTGCTTGGCGTGCGGCTTGGTCACCGGGCGGTAGCCCGGCAGGTCCATGTGCGGCGGCCAGGAGAAGGTGGTGCGGGCCTGGAGGGCGTCCTTGGCGATGTCGACCAGGACCGGGCCCGGGCGGCCGGTGGAGGCGATGTGGAAGGCCTCGGCGATGGTGCGCGGGATGTCCTCGGCCTTGGTGACCAGGAAGTTGTGCTTGGTGATCGGCATGGTGATGCCGACGATGTCCGCCTCCTGGAAGGCGTCGGTGCCGATCGCCTTGGAGGAGACCTGGCCGGTGATCGCGACCAGCGGGACGGAGTCCATGTGGGCGTCGGCGATCGGCGTGACCAGGTTGGTGGCACCGGGGCCGGAGGTCGCCATGCAGACGCCGACCTTGCCGGTGGCCTGCGCGTACCCGGTGGCGGCGTGGCCTGCGCCCTGCTCGTGGCGGACCAGGACGTGACGGACCCGGGTGGAGTCCATCATCGGGTCGTACGCCGGGAGGATGGCGCCGCCCGGAATGCCGAAGACGGTCTCGGCCCCGACTTCCTCAAGAGAGCGGATGAGGGACTGCGCGCCCGTGACGTGCTCGACGGGGGCGGAGTGGTGTCCGCCGTTACGGGCCCGCGGCTGCGGATGGTGGGCCCCGGTGGCCTGCTCGGTCATCGGCATTCTCTTCTCGAAGCTGAGGGTTTATGCGGGGGTTTGGTCGAGATCGCTGTCGTGCTTCAGGGGTGCCAGTGCAACAAAAAACCCCTCGTGCCGTGAGGCAAGCGAGGGGAGCGCGTCGGGAGTGGTCCACTGGGCCCGCGTGGGGGCCCGGCTTCAGCCGACGCGCTGTCCAAGTACGAGAATTCGGGTGCGCATGGCATTGACCCTCCCCCCGGCGCCCCGGACGTGTCAAGTGGGTGGGACGGGTGTCTCACTATTTGAGTGATTGACCCGCACGGAGGGCAGCTTCCGGCCGCTGAGCACGGGCAGTACGGCGGCCCCGCCCGGCAACGGGAACGCGCCCCGCACCAGGGCCCGGCGCAGCCGGTACTCGTCCAGCGGCCCGGAGAAGGCCATGCCCTGGCCGTGCGTGCATCCCATCGCCCGCAGCGCCATCACCTGCTCCGGTACGTCCACGCCGTCGGCCACGGACTGCATCCCCAGGTCGCAGGCGATCCGCAGCAGCCCGCTGGTGATCTTGTGCAGCCGGGCGGACTCGACCACGCCCTCGACCAGTCCCCTGTCCAGTTTCAGTACGTCGATGGGGAGCCGGCGCAGGGCGTTGATCGCCGCGTAGCCGCTGCCGAAGCCGTCCAGGGCGATCCGTACGCCGAGCCGGCGCAGGCTCACCAGACGGCGCTCCAGCTCGTCGAAGGAGATCCTGGGGTCGCTGTCGGACAGCTCGATCACCAGGGCGCCCGAGGGCAGTCCGTACCTGGTCAGCAGGGCTTCCACCGAGCCGAGCGGCATGGACTTGTCGAGCAGGCGGCGGGCCGGCAGGCGCACCGCGACCGGCGCGTGGTGCCCGGCCGCGCGGCGCTCGGCGGCCTGCGCGACGGCCTCTTCCAGGAGCCAGCGGCCGAGCTCCGTGGTGCGCTCGCTGTCCTCGGCGACCCGCAGGAATTCGGCCGGGGTGAAGAGGATCCCCTGGGCGGATCTCCAGCGCGGCTGCGCGGCCACGGCGGCCACCCGCCCGGTGGTGAGGTTGACCACCGGCTGGTGCAGCAGCGCGAACTCGCCCTCGTGCAGCGCGGTGCGCAGCCGGGCGGCGATCTCGGTCTTGCGGACCACCTCGGCCTGCATCTGCGGCACGTACATCTCGACGCGGTTCTTGCCGCCGGACTTGGCGCGGTACATCGCGAGGTCGGCGTTGCGCATCAGCTCGCGGGCGCCGACGTCGCGCTCGGCGAAGGCGACGCCGATGGAGGCCGCGACCCGGACCTCGTTGCCGTCGATCTGGTACGGCTGCGAGAGCGTCAGCCGCAGCCGGTCGGCGATCTCGTACACCTGGCGCTGGCGGGCCGCCCGGTCCCGGCCGCCGTCGCCGAGGATCAGCGCGGCGAACTCGTCGCCGCCGAGGCGGGCGGCGGTGTCGCCGGCCCGGACCGAGTCCTGGAGGCGGCGGGCCGCCTGGATCAGCAGTTCGTCACCGGCCTGGTGGCCGATGGTGTCGTTGACCTGCTTGAAGCCGTCGAGGTCGATGAAGAGCACCGCGGTGCCGGGGTCGGAGGCGCGCCGGCCGCTCAGGGCCTGGCGCACCCGTTCGGTGAACAGGGCTCTGTTGGGCAGGTCGGTGAGCGGGTCGTGCTCGGCGTTGTGCTGCAACTGGGCCTGGAGGCGCACCCGTTCGGTGACGTCCCGGCTGTTGAGGATGAGGCCGCCCTGGTGGCGGTTGATGGTCGACTCCACGTTCAGCCACTCGCCGGTGCCCGACTTGAAGCGGCACTCGATCCGGGTGGTCGGCTCCTCCAGCGGGGGCGCGGCCAGAAAGCGCCGCACCTCGTGCACGACCCGGCCCAGGTCCTCGGGGTGGATGAGGGAGGCCAGCTCGGAGCCGACGAGGTCCTCCGCGTCCCGTCCGTAGACGCCCGCCGCGGCGGGGCTCACATAGCGCAGTATCCCGGTGGGCGCGGCGATCATGATGACATCGCTGGAGCCCTGCACCAGGGAGCGGAAGTGGTTCTCCTTCTGGGCCAGTTCATGGGTCAGGGCGATGTTGTCCACCAGCATGATCGCCTGGCGCACCACGAGCGCGAGGACCACCGTGCACCCGGTGAAGACGACCACACGGTCCACCCGGCGGCCCTCGATCACGTTGTAGAGGATGCCCAGGGTGCACACCGCGGCGGCGAGGTACGGCGTGAGCGCGCCCAGGGAGCCGGCGAT
>NZ_JBJHPC010000581.1:0-4462 GCF_045257485.1 Streptomyces sp. YS-3
GGGTGGGGGTCATCCCGGGGTCACGAACCCGCGCAGTACTGCGACTCCTTCCCAATCGACCGGTACATGCAGTCCGCGTTCTCCAGCAACTGCAACACCGCGTCCCGGTTCCGCGAAGTCTCCCGTTCGATCACCTCGTCCGGCGGGTAGAACCCACCCCCCGCCCCCGACTCGCCCGGATACATCTCGAAGGTGAAGTCGAAGATCTTCTGGGTGCCCCAGAGGTAGTCGTCTATCGTGCCGTCGGTGATGTACAGGTCGCTGGACTGCTCCGGCGTGTACCCGTTGGACGCCGCCATCTTCCCGCCGACCGCCGCGTACGCGTCGTGGTCGTCCTTCGTCAGCCCCGTCGCCGTGTCGTTGTACGTGTAGCCGAACGGCCACAGCACCAGCTCGCTGTAGGTGTGGAAGTCGATCCCGGCCTTGATCTGCTGCTTGCCGCCCACCACCCGGCTGCGGGCGAAGTCGGCGACGACCTTCACCTCGGGCGCGGACTCGCCGGCCAAGCCCCGGTACGTCTCGGAGCCCTTGCTGCCCGAGGAGCCGCCGCAACAGCCCCACTTGTAGTTCCAGTTGCGGTTCAGGTCCGTACCGACGGACGAGGAACCGGAGTTGGGCTGGCGGTTCTTGCGCCAGCTGCGGTACGAGCCGGTCGCGATGTCGTACTCCCCGCCGTCCGGGTTGAGGTCCGGCACGATCCAGATCTCCCGGTTGTTCACCATGTTGGTGATCCGTGAGTCCTGCCCGTACCCGGCGCCGAACTCCCGCAGCAGATACAGCGCCATCTCCACCGTCAGGTGCTCACGGGCGTGCTGGTGGAAGGTGAACAGGACCTCGGGCTCGTTCTCGTCGGTGGCCACGTTGTCGCTCACCTTGATCGCGACGATGTCCCGGCCCTGGTACGACTTGCCGATCACGCGCTTGCTCATGATCGAGGGGTACTGGGCCAGGCGCTGGTCGATCTCGGCCGTCATCTCGGCGTAGTTGTGGTACTTGGAGTCCGCCGGCGGGAAGTCGAAGGGGGCCGCCTTGAGGCCGCCCGAGCGGTCCGGCGGCCCGGGCAGCGCCTTGAGGGTGTAGCCGAGCGCGCGCAGGTTCCGCGCCTGCCCGGCGTCGGCGCTGACCACGACGGTGTGCTCGTGCACCTCGTCGATGGAGACCCCGGTGGCCGCGATGGCGGTGCGCGCGGCGGGGGTGGCGGGGCCGTGGATCTCGTACTGGACGGTGGCCTCGTCGGCGGCCACGTCCGCGCGGTCGCGCGGGGAGGGCGCCGGGGACGCGGTGGCGTGGGAGGTCAGCGGGGCGGCCAGCGCCATCGCGAGGAGGGCCGCGAGACCCGCCGAACGTCTGGCACCGCCGCGCGGCGCGCGGGTGGCGCGCGTACGCGTACGAAGTCGCATGAATGCTCCTGGGGATCCAGAGGTGGGGGTGTTCATGTCGACGTTGCTGTGGTGGTGCGTCGCACCCTGAGCTTCTGGGCATGGCATGTCAGCGTCAAGGTCCGCCGTCCCTCACCCGGTCCGGGTGGGCGATATCCCGTCAAGGTCCTTCCGGCGCGGCTCCATGGAGTGCATGGTGCTCGGCGGCGCCCGGGATCCAGCCGTCCGGCCGGTCCCGGTGGGCCGTATGGGCGTACAGGCGTACAGGCGTACGGGTGTACGGGTGCGGGGGTTGACCCCGACCGCCCTCGTGCCGCCCCCGTGCCGCGCCGCCCGGGCACCGCCCCGCTCAGGCCCGGCGGCCGATCCGACTGGCTCGAACTCGACGGTTGCCCCCGGGGGTTGGCCCGCCCAACAATGCTCATGACAATTTCAGGAACCCACTCCTGAAACCCTTCAGAGGGGAACCCCCACATGAAGAAGCCTCTCGTCGGCACGGTGCTGGCGCTGCTGCTCGTCGGAGCCGGCGCGGCACCGGTCGTCGCGGCGCCGCACACCCACAGCGACGCCAAGGCGACGGTCAAGGCGGTCGACTTCGCCGGAACGGTCGCGCTCAGCAACTGTTCCGGGTCGCTCATCCGCACCCCGAGCTCCCAGCCGAACGACCCCGCTCTCATCCTCTCCAACGGCCACTGCCTGGAGACCGGCTTCCCGGCCGCCGGCGAGGTCATCACCGACCAGCCCTCCTCGCGCAGCTTCTCGCTGCTCAACGGCTCGGGCAGCAAGGTCGGCACCCTGCGCGCCACCAAGGTCAGCTACGCGACGATGACCGACACGGACATCACCGTCTACCAGCTGAGCAAGACGTACGCGCAGATCCAGAGCCAGTACGGGATCGGCGCGCTCACCCTCAACGACCAGCACCCGGTCGCGGGCACCGCCATCAAGGTGGTCTCGGGCTACTGGAAGCGGACCTACAGCTGCAACATCGACGGGTTCGTCTACCGCCTCAAGGAGGGCGACTGGACCTGGAAGGACTCGGTCCGCTACACCTCCGCCTGCCAGACCATCGGCGGCACCTCGGGCTCCCCGGTCATCGACACCGCCACCGGCAAGGTGGTCGCGGTGAACAACACCGGCAACGAGGACGGCCAGCGCTGCACCGAGAACAACCCGTGCGAGGTGGACCAGAACGGCAACGTCACCGTCCACTACAAGATCAACTACGCCCAGGAGACGTACATCATCGTCCCCTGCATAGGCACCGGCAACCGGGTCGACCTGAGCCGCCCGGGCTGCACCCTGCCCAAGCCGTGACACACGTCTCCCCGCGCCCCGGTCCGGGGCGCGGGGAGAGGTGCCGCTACGGCAGTGCGTGGACGTGCGGTCCCACCGCGTTCGACCAGGCGTTGCCCGACTTCGCGTCCCAGTTGGTCGACCAGGTCATCGCGCCGCGCAGACCCGGCCAGGTCCTCGCGGGCTTGAAGGAGCCGCAGTTGGTGCCGGCGGTCAGGCAGTCCAGGGCCGCGTTCACCACGGACGGGGAGACATAGCCGCTGCCCGCGCCGCTCGTGGAGGCGGGCAGACCGAGACCGACCTGGGACGGGTCGAGGCCGCCCTGCAGCTGGATGCAGGCGAGCGCGGTCAGGAAGTCGACCGAGCCCTGCGAGTAGACCTTTCCGTCGCAGCCCAGCATCGAACCGCTGTTGTAGTACTGCATGTTGACGACGGTGAGGATGTCCTTGATGTTGAGCGCCGTCTTGAAGTACTCGCCCGACGTGGACTGCATGTCGATGGTCTGCGGCGCCATCGTGATGACGAGCCTGCTGCCCGCCTTCGACGCCAGCGAGCGCAGCGCCTGTGTCATATAGGTGGAGTTGAGGCCGTTCTCCAGGTCGATGTCGACGCCGTCGAAGCCGTACGTCCGCATCAGCGCGTAGACGGAGTCGGCGAAGTTCGCCGCCGAGGTCGAGTCGTTGATCGACACCGTGCCGTTCTGGCCGCCGATGGAGATGATCACCGACTTGCCGGCCGCGTGCTTGGCGGCGATGTCCGCCTTGAACTGGTCGACGGTGTAGCCGCCGAGGCCGGCCGTGTCGAGGTTGAAGGTCACCCCGCCCGGGGTGCCGGTGGCGTCCGCGAAGGAGACGGCGATGATGTCGTAGTTCGCCGGCACGTCGCTGATCCGCTGGACGGTCGCGCCGTTGTTGAAGTTCTGCCAGTACCCGGTCACCGCGTGCCTGGGCACGGTCCCGCCGCCCGGGGTGCCCGTCGCGGAGGTCTTCGCGGTCACCGCCGCGGATTTGGGGGACTCCCCGGCGGCGTTGGTCGCGGTCACCTGGAACTGGTACGAGGTCGACGCGCTCAGCCCGGTCACGGTCGCCGAACCGCCGCTCACCGACTGCACCTTGGCGCCGTCGCGGTAGACGTTGTAGCCGGTCGCGCCCGGGACCGCGCCCCAGGACAGGTCCACGGAGGAGGAGCTCACCGAGCCGACCGCCAGACCGGCCGGGGCGCCCGGGACCGTCGGGGCCGGGTCGCCGCCCCCGCCGCCGTCCGGGCCGAAGACGGAGACGTCGTCGGCGTAGTAGGCGTTCTGGCCGTACCAGCCGTGGGTGTAGATCTGCACGGAGGTGGTGGAGGCCCCGGTCCTGAAGGTGGTCGACAGCTGGTTCCAGCCGCCGCCGGTGCCGGGCGTCCAGGTGGAGACGTCGCTGGTGCCGGTCCCGGAGGCGCCCAGGTACACGTACGAGCCCTGCACCCAGGAGCTCAGCGTGTAGGTGGAGTTGGGCTTCACGGCGACGCTCTGGACGCACTGGCCCGTGTCGGAGCCGGACGGGCTCGCCTTGAGGGCGGCGGCTCCGCCGTGCACGGGCGAGGAGACGACGGATCCGCTGCCGGCCGTACAGCTCCAGCCCGCGAGGCCCGACTCGAAGCCCGCGTTGCGGGCGTTGTTGACGTCCGCCGCGTGGGCGGTGCCGGTGAGTCCGGCTATGGACAGGGCGCCTGCGGCGGCAACGGCCAGGCCGACTCTGCCGCTTGCTCGTTTCACTTGCTGCCTCCGGTGGGGGAGTGGGGAGGGC
>NZ_JBJHPC010000582.1:0-4455 GCF_045257485.1 Streptomyces sp. YS-3
CCCAGCGCGCGTCGGGCCGGGCCGCGCCCCACTCGCCGCCCTCCCGGTCCGCGAGCCGCCGGGTGGACACGGTGGTCCCGGGCAGCCGGTAGGGGTCCACGGTCGGCCAGAACCAGTCCGTGTACTGGTCGTTGCCCTGCTCCCCGGGCCACCAGTAGAGCATTCCGGCACCGGTGTGCCAGCCGCGCGGGTTCTCGCCGTTGCCGCACTCGTAGTAAGAGATCCGGTCCGAGGCCATCGCGATGTTCGCGGTCCACGCGGGGCGGCGGTGGACGGCGCGGTCCATGGCGGCGAAGAGGGTGTGCCCGACCGGTTCGGGCGCGGCGGGCACGGGCCCGTCGACCACCGCCTGGAGCCGGGCGWGGTCGGCGACCCCGAACTGGCGGGCGGCGAGCAGCGGATGCGTGGGGTCCCGCCGCGCCCACCCCTTGATGAGCCCGTGCCACCGGTCCCGTTCCGCGGGCGAGGCGCCCCCGGCGAGGACGGCGACGGCGGCCATGAGCCCCTCCCCGTGGAAGTGGTCGCTCCGCATCACCTGCGTGTCGTCCGCGAGCAGATACCCCCGGCTCACGGCCCGTCCGTTGACGCTGTCCATGACCAGCCCGTTGTGGATGAGCGGCGCGTAGGCGTGCTCCACGCTGTCCAGGATGATCTGCCGGCGGGGGTCGGTGACCGCCCAGCTCGTCCCGGCGAGCAGCGTGAACAGGCGCCCGAGCCCGTCGAGCAGGACCTGTCCGTACGTACCCGAGTAGGCGATCGAGGTGTGCTGGACGAACGATCCGTCGGCGTGGAGGCCGTCGCCCTTGGTGACGTACGGGAAGACCGGCGAGAGGGCGTCGCGGGCCAGCGCGAGTTTGGCGGGGGCGCGGCCGATCGCCCCGCGCACGGCGACCGAGCGGCAGAGGTCGACGCGGTTGGCGCCGGTGGAGGTGCCCGAGTAGTCGGCGAGGACGGAGTCGGGCACGAAGTGGTCGACGGCGGCGCAGGCGGCCTGGACCCGCGCCTCGCCCACGTACGCGTAGAGCGCGTTGACGATGTCGGTGAGCAGCCGGGGGCTGCCGATCTGCCACTCCCACCAGTTGCCGTACCGCGTGGTGGACGGGTTGTAGACCTTCGCCCCCACATGGTCGAGACCGGCGAGGAGGTCGGCGAGCAGGGCGGTGTCGCCGGTGAGGCCGGTGGCGGGCTGGAGGAAGGCCTCGGCCATGGTCCACAGCCTGCTGTAGCTGCGGGTGATCCCGGCGGGCGGGTCGAAGGGGCTGTCCGGCCAGAGCCAGTGCTCGCCCGGGGCCATCGAGGCCCGGAATGCCCGGGCGCGGTCGCCGGTCTCCTTGAGCCGGGAGGCGTACGGCTCGGTGCCCGGGTCGAAGCCGGTGCCGAGCGAGAGGTCGCGCCAGCGCCCGCGCAGTACGGCGAACTCGTCGGCGGCGGACGCCTCGGGGGCGGCGGCCAGGGTGAGAGCGCTTGCTCCCACCACGGTCAGAAAGGTGCGTCGGGACGGCAGCAAGGACACAGGGGACTCCCGGAGGGAAGTGGTGCAGACCGCTGCCGTTGGTGTAGCACGGCACGCCCGGGGCACTCAATGCCCCGGACACACCGACCGGAAAGCGCTTACCTCCGTACGTTCCACACGACGGAGTCGCTCAGCCCGGCGACCAGCTGCGGATCGCGCACCGACGGGGTCCCGTCGGTGACGGTCACCTTCAGCTGGTGGGTGCGCCGGTCCCACGGGGAGAGGACGGCCTGCGCGACCCCGATCCAGGTGCGCCCCTCGAACCGGGTGAGCTCCCGCCCGTCCAGGTACCAGCGGATCCTCGGCTGCGCGGCGCCCACCAGCCGGGGCACGGTCACCCGCGCCTTGTCGTGGACGCGCAGGGTCCGCGTGGTCGGCACGGCGGCCGTGGCGATCGAGGCGTGCCGGTAGAACCCGGCGATCATCGCCTCGCGGCCGGGCAGGCTGAAGGGCTTGCCGAGGATGCGCATGATCGAGTTGTCGGTGGGCCGGGAGAGGCCCGTGACGTAGTAGCCGCCGCCCTCGTAGGCGCCCACGGTCCCGCCGTCCGGCGAGGTCTCGCCCAGCCACCGGTACCACTTGGTCCGCTGCGCGGCCATCTGCTCGGCGCTCAGCACGGAGATGTTGGACTCGGCGACCTCGGGCCCGGCGTAGTGCTCGTAGCCGGGGGTGCCCGGGTAGAAGTACTCGTCGGCGAGCTTGCCGAGCGAGTGCCCGGTCTCGTGGATGGCGACCTGCCCGGACTTGGCGTTGCCGGCCGACGCGGTGGAGATCCCCTCGTAACCGAGCTTCTGGCTGGGCTCGTTGTACCCGGCGCCGCCGTACTTCGTGCTGTTGGCGAGCACGATCACGAGGTCGGCCTGCGGGGCCTTGGCGACGTAGCCGTCCACCTTGTCCTGGTCGACGCAGAGCAGCCGCTCGATGCCGTCGCACCAGAAGTACGAACCCAGCGCCGTGTTCTTCACATCGCCCTTGGCGGGGTCGCCGGAGACACCGGACTGCGCCGAGACGGCGTCCACGGTCCACACGTTGAAGAGGTTGCGGTACGTGGTGTACGGCTCGACACCGGTCACCTCGCCCCACTTCTCCTTGGCGTCGGCGTGGAACTGGGCCATCTGGTCGACGGTGTACCCGTCCCCCACGATGACCACGTCGAGCCGGTCGGCGCTGGGCCCGTTGTCGACGAGCTCACCCACCTGCCCGTCGGCGTCCGCGGCCCGCGCGGAGAGCCGTTTGCCCGCACGCACGGCACCGGACGCCGGAACGCTCACATGCCCGGACCCGGCGACCGCGCCGCCCTCCGGGCCGGGTATCTCGACCTGCACGCGCGGCCGGGGCGCGGGGGCGTCGGCGGCCTCGGCGGGCACGGACAGAAGCGCGGCCACGACGGATCCGGTGAGCCCGGTCGCGGCTATGGTTCTGCGCAGAATGGCAGGGCGCATGAAATCCTCCCCCAGTGACGGAAGTTAAGCGTTCGGATAAATCTGTTGAACGGCTCGCTTAAGTTAGGGGGCGCACGGGGCATGCGCAATGCCCTGGGACGAGGGAGACGCGATGGACGAACCTGCCGTGATCGGCCGCCGGGTGCAGCGGCTGCGCGCCGAACGGGGACTCACCCAGCGACAGTTGGCCGAGCCCGCCTACACCCCGGCCTATGTGTCGACCCTGGAATCGGGCAGGGTCAGACCGTCCGAGGCGGCCATGCGCCACCTCGCCGAGCGCCTGGGCACCACCTACGAGGAGCTCGCCACCGGCCGCCCCGCGCACCTCGCCACCGAGCTGCGCCTGGGCCTCACGGACGCCCAGCGACTCCTGGCGACCGGCGAAGCGGACGAGGCGGCGGTGCACTACCGCCGCCTGCTGACCGAGGCCGAACTGCACGACCTGCTCCCCGAACAGGCCGAGGCCCTGCTGGGCCTGGGCGAGTGCGCCCTGGAGGCCGGCGAACTGCCCGACGCGATACGCCACTTCGAGGCGGCCGAGCGCCACCAGGCGGACGAGCCGCTGCCGCGCCGGGCACGCGCGATCCGGGGCCGGGCCATCGCGCACGTCCTGGCCGGGGAGCTGCGCTACGCCTGCTACCTGCTGGAGTCCACCATCGACGAGCTGGGCACCTCGGGCCTCAACGACCCGGAGTCCCTGGTCCTCCTCTACTCGGCGGTCATCGGCCCCTATCTGGACATGGGCGCCCAGGCCCGTGCCGCGCACGCCGCCGAGCTGGCCCTCGCCCTCGCCCCCGAGGTCCGCGACCCGGCCCTGGTGGCGGGCATGCACCGCCAGGTCGCCCGCACCTTCCTGGCCGAGGGGCGCACCGCCGACGCCGACGCCTCCCTCGCCAAGGCCCAGGCGGTCTACCGCCAGCTGCGGCTGCGCACCGATCTGGCGCACTGCCACTGGATGCGGGGATATGTCTACGCCCAGGGCGGGGAGCTGGACGCGGCCGAGCGGGAGCTGCGCACGGCCCGCGACATGCTGGCCGCCAAGCGGGCCGCGCTCTTCACCTGCCAGGTCGAGGTCGAACTCGCCGACGTACTGCGCCGCCTGGGCCGCCACGAGGAGGCGGCCTCGCTGCTCACCCCGCTCGTGGACCCCGCGCCGGAGCTGGGCGACCGGCACGGCGCGGTCCACGCGGGCGGTGCGCACCGCCTCCTCGGGCTGATCCACGAGGAGCGCGGCGACCTCGACGTGGCCGAGGAGCACTACGTCACCGCCCTCGGCCTGCTGGAGCGCAGCGGCGCCTCGGGCGACCTGGCGGACCTGTGCCGCCTCCTGGGCGATCTGCTGCGGCGTACGGGCCGGACGGAGGCGGCGCTCGACGCCTACCGGACGGGGCTGGGGCACCGGGCGGCACCGGGGACGACGACGCTGGGGCCGGCGCCCGCGCCGCCGCGGTATTAGGGCCCGCCGGAGGGGCGCCCCGCCCCGCCGGCGGGCCCTAATAC
>NZ_JBJHPC010000583.1:0-4455 GCF_045257485.1 Streptomyces sp. YS-3
CCCCCCCCCGCCCCCCACGCAGGGCGCGTACTGGAGCGGACCGCGCGGCCGATGAGCGGTTGTGGCATGTGGGCGCCATGGACGGCCCCCTGGCGGTTCCCCGCTTGCCCCTGCCCATGGAGGGGGCAGGCGATCACGAGCCTGTCGTATCAGCCCGTCGCCGGTGTCTGCGGCTGGTCGCCGAGGGAGATCAGCAAGGTGCGCAGGAGGCCCTCAAGTTGTGTGCGCTCGGTGGGGGCCAGACCGTCGAGGAGGCGTTCCTCGTTGGCCAAGTGGTGTCCTACGAGCTCCTCGGTGGCGCGGATGCCCGCGTCCGTCAGGGAGATGAGGACACGGCGCCGGTGAGTGGAGTCGACCTCGCGGTCGACCAGGCCCTTGTCGGCGAGCCGGTCGATACGGTTGGTGAGCGCGGCGGAGCTCACCATCGCGGCTGTGCTGAGCTCTCCCGCGCTGACCGTGTACGGCGGCCCGGAGCGGTAGAGCGTCGCGAGGACGTCGAACTCCCACGGCTCGACGCCGTACTGGGCGAAGTGCTCCTTGAGAGCCCGCTCAAGCAGACGGGACGCGCGTGAGAGACGGCCGATCACGGCCATCGGTGAGCAGTCGAGGTCGGGTCGGACCTCCTGCCACTGCCGGATGATCGCGTCCACGCCGTCGCCCTGTGGGGTTGCCGCCATGTGTCCTCCCTTGAGGGGTCCTGCCTCGCCCGACCTGCGTGCCGAGCCTGCTTCGCCCTGAGCTTAACATTTCGACGTCGAAGTTTTTGACATCACGGTGGGCCTGTGTCTAATATTTCGACATCGAAGTTTTCGACCGGCGCTCAACCGCAGCGCTCGGCTTCCGCGAAAGGGTGATCTCCGTGAAGGTCCTTCTCATCGGCGCCTCCGGCTACATCGGCTCGGCCGTCTCCGCGCACCTGGCCGACGCCGGTCATCAGGTGGTCGCCCTGGTGCGTACCGCCGGACGCAAGGACACGGGACATGAGCAGCGCGTCGGAGACCTGACCGACCCCGCCTCGCTCACCCGGGCGGTCACCTCCGACATCGACGCCGTGGTCGACCTCGCGCCCCCGACCGGTGACGCCGAGGTGGACGCCGCGGCCATCACCGCCCTCACCGACCCGCTGCGCGGCACCGGGCGCGCGTTCGTGTACGCCAGCGGGGTGTGGGTCCTCGGGGCCACCGGCCCCGAAGCCGCCGACGAGAGCGCACCGGTCAACCCGCTGCCCATCGTCGGATACCGCCCGGCGATCGAGCGCCAGGTGCTCGACACCGCCGCGGATGGCGTGCGGGCCACGGTGATCCGTCCCGGGATCGTGCACGGAAACGGCGGCGGCATACCCGCGCTGCTCGTCGAACTCGCCCGTAAGCACGGCGTCGGTACGTATGTCGGCGAGGAGTCCGTGCACTGGCCGATGGTGCACGTCGACGACCTGGCCGACCTGTTCGTCGCAGCCGTGGAGAAGGCGCCCGCCGGCACGCTGTGGCACGGCGTCACCGAGCCCGCGGTCGCGGTACGCGACCTGGCGGCGGCGGCCGGAGCCGCGGCCGGGGTCGGCGGCGAGCCGCAGTCGTGGCCCCTGGAGGACGCCCGCGCGGAGCTCGGCGCGCCGTTCGCCGACGCGCTCGCCCTCGACCAGACCGTGAGCGGGGACGCGGCGCGCGAAAACCTCGGGTGGCTGCCGCGGCGTGCGGGAGCCGTCGCGGACGTCCGCGAGCTCTCCTACCTCCCGGTGGACACGACCGGCATCGAGGTGTTCGGCGCGGCGGACGGGCAGCAGGGCGACGTCGAGGCCATCGTCCGCTCCGTGGCCGAAGTCCAGTACGCGCAGCAGAACGAACTGGTCGACGCGTTCATGAGCAACTTCCGCACCCAGCACCCGGTGTGGACGACCGCGCACGGCAAGCGGCTGTCGGGGTGGGACGAGATCGACGCCTTCACCCGCCAGGTGCTGCCCGGCGCGATGGCGCAGTCGACGGCCACCTACGAGGTCGTGCGGATCCTGTTCATCCGCCCGGACGTCGCCGCGGTCAACGTCCACCAGCGTCCGGTCAGCCTCGACGGGCAGCCCCTCAAGGACCAGCCGGAGGGCCGCCCGATGTACGTCCTCGCCAAGGAGAACGGACGCTGGCGGATCGCGGCAGCGCAGAACACCCGGGTCTTCTCCGGCTGACACACCGGATGCCCGCCCGCGCGGCGGCCCGGCCCCGATGGCACACCCATCGGGGCCGGGCCGCTGCCCATGGGGCCGCCGGCCCCGTCACTCCCGGTTCTCGTCGGCCGGTGGCAGGTCCTCGTCGCGGATGATGTGCATCGCGGCCTCCTCGGCGCCCGCCGCACCACCGTCGATGCCCTCGTCGGTGGCGACGACCTCCTTGGTGGTATCCGGATGGGCGCCCTCGTCCGGGGCCACGAGCCGTCCCGCGCGCCTCTCGCCGGACTCGGGATCCACGGGCTCGCCCTCTCCCCCGGGGAGGTCGCCGATGCCGTCACCCGGCGGTGGCTGCACGTCCGGGACCTCCTGTTCCAGCCGCTCGTCAAGCGTCTCGCCCTCGCGCTGCTCGCGGGCCGTGGTGCCCGTCTTGGTGACGCCCAGGGGCTTCTCGGGCGGCGAATAGCCCTCATCGAGCATGTCGTCGTACGTACGCTCGTCCAACGCGTCCTGGAGGTCCAGCGGGGACGCGTCCTCCTGCTCCTCGTTGGTACCGGTGGGCTGGTAGGCGTCGTCCGCCCTGTTCTGGTCGCTCATGACTACCTCGCGTCAGGGGTCTCGTTGAGATCGCGCTTCGCCCTCTGATCGTCGCGCGTAGATCCTCGGAGTGCCCGCGGCACACTCCCGCAAACGCGCCACCGCGAGATCACCCGCGTTCTCCCGATCCTGGTCCGACTGTGGGAGACAACGCCGTAAAACCCGCGTCGCGAGGCGTTTAGGAAGGCACCTTCGCAAGAACACATCACTCATGGACCACTCGAAGGCTCCCGTACTGGAAGCGCTGGCCGCCTACCACGCCGAGGGACAGACACCGTTCACCCCGCCCGGCCACAAGCAGGGACGCGGCGCCGATCCACGCGTGCGCGCGGTGCTCGGTGACGCGGTCTTCCGCTCGGACGTGCTCGCCACCAGCGGCCTGGACGACCGCACCTCGTCGCACGGCGTCATCGAACGGGCCCAGGAGCTGATGGCGGACGCCGTCGGAGCCCAGCACACATTCTTCTCCACCTGTGGCAGCTCCCTGTCGATCAAGTCGGCCATGCTGTCCGTCGCGGGCCCGCACGAGAAGCTGCTCGTCGGACGGGACGCGCACAAGGCCGTGGTCTCCGGGCTCGTCCTCGCCGGCATCCGCCCGGTCTGGGTGGATCCGCAGTGGGACCCGGACCGCCACCTGGCGCACCCACCGTCGCCGGACGCGTACCGGGCGGCACTGACCGAGCACCCCGACGCCCGCGGCGCGCTGGTGACAACCCCCACCCCGTACGGCACCTGCTCGGACCTGGCGGCTATCGCCGAGACCTGTCACGAGCACGGTGTCCCGCTCATCGTCGACGAGGCGTGGGGCGCGCACCTGCCCTTCCACCCGGACCTGCCCACCTGGGCCATGGACGCCGGTGCGGACGTGTGTGTCACCTCGGTGCACAAGATGGGCTCCGGACTGGAACAGGGCTCCGTCTTCCACCTCCAGGGCGATCTGGTCCAGGCGCACGTCCTCCAGAGCCGCGAGGACCTGCTGGGCACCACCAGCCCCTCCGTACTGCTGTACGCCGCACTCGACGGCTGGCGCCGGCAGATGGTCGAGCACGGACGGGAGCTGTATGACGCCACGCTCGCCCTGGCCATGCGGACGCGCGCCCGCATCGGGGAGTTGGACGGACTGCACGTGCATGGGAGGGAGGACTTCTGCGGCCCGGGGCGTGCCTTCGACCTCGACCCGCTCCAGATCACCATGGATGTCACGGCTCTGGGAACGACCGGGTACCGACTGGCGGACTGGCTGCGCGAGCACCACCGCGTCAATCTGCACCTGGCGGACCACCGGCGGATCAGCGCCCAGCTGACCCACGCCGACGACGAGCGCAGTGTGGACAAGCTGCTGACGGCGCTGTCGGACATGGTGGCCCACGCCGCGGATCTGCGTCCCGCCGCCGAGGTGGAGGTGCCCGACCCGCAGGAGCTGCGGCTGGAGCAGGCGCTGCTGCCGCGCGACGCCTACTTCGGGCCTGTCGAACAGGTGCCGTTGCAGAAGGCCGTGGGCCGGATCTCCGCCGAGATGCTGACTCCGTACCCGCCGGGGATCCCCGCCGCCCTGCCCGGTGAGCGGCTGAACGACGCCGTGGTGCGCTATCTGCGGACCGGCGTGGACGCGGGCATGGTGATCCCGGACGCCGCCGACCCGGAACTCACGTCGGTGCGGGTGGCCGTGGAGGAGTGAGGCGAGGCGCCTGGGACCCTGTCCCGCC
>NZ_JBJHPC010000584.1:0-4444 GCF_045257485.1 Streptomyces sp. YS-3
CGCCCGACCCTGCCCGCTACCGCCGGAACAGCACCCGCCGCGACCGGGCAGACCTGCTCATCTTCCACGCATGACCGGCACAGACGCCGTCAGAGGACGGACCGCCTCCACACGTCGCCGCCGCCTCTCATCCCCGAGGCGGCCGTCAGGGCGCGCTGCAGAGGCGTCAAAGCGACGGGCGTGCGATGCTGCGCACGCGGCCGTTAGGCGCTGCGCGGCTTCCGTGCTGTTGTCTTCTTCGCAGCCCTCTTCATTGCGACTGTCTTCTTCGTGGCCGCGTCGCTGGAAGCCCGCTTCTTGGTGGGGGTCTTTCTCGCCATGCATTTCTTGGGGAGTTCGTGGACGGCGGCGTTCTCACTGGACTCGCCTCGGCGGTCCTTCGCAACTGCGACGGAGGCGTTCAGGGCTGCCATCAGGTCGACGACCTCGCCGGTCGGCTGCGGTCCTTCGAGCTCGACGGGCTTGTTCGGACTTCGCTGCGAACATCTCCTCCACTGCGTCGCGACAGTGATCGCGGTAGTCGCTGATGTCCTCCTGCGCCATCGTCTCGAGCAGCTGGAGCGCCGCCTCGAGCCCGATCCCGGCGATCATCCCGGCGGCCGGGGCCTGGCCCTCCGCTGCCGAGACGTCCACGGCGGGCACGGTGACGTTGGGGGGATCGCGGATCTCATCGTCCCAGCACATGGCATGAAGCACGATGGCGTCTTCCTTCACTCTGAGCAGGCCCAGGCGCTCGCGGTTGCGCCACGCGGCTTTGGCGACCGCGACTTTCGCGCTTCGCTCCAGCGCCTGCCGGAGCAGGGTGTAGGGCTTCGCGGCGACCTGCCCGTCGGCTTTTTGGAGTGCTCAAGAGTCAGTGACAGTGTTGACCTGGGTAAACGCGTCGCATAGATGTCCTGGACGTGCGCCGACCGGAAGCAACGACGGCTGCCCTGCTCGGTGGAGCCGGCGCCCTTCGTGCCGGGCTAGCGGGCCGTCACTTCACGACGACCTTGCCCTTCTCCATAGAGATGTGACCGGCTAGTAGCCCCCGTCGGCTTCCAGCTTCGAGGCGTCGAACTTAACCTCGGTGGCTTTGTACCCCAGTCCGGGAGGCACCCGCCTCGGGGGGCACCCGCCGCTGACCCGATGGGCACCCCGGTATGCCCAGACTCCAGTGGCCGAGCATCGTGGACCGTGCCGCGAACTGTGAGCTGACGAGCCAGCTCAACCGCCACAGCGGCTGAAAGAGACCGCACCGGTGGGCCGACGGTGTTGGTCCCGGACAGAGGTGCGGTGGACGAGCCCGCGCGCGGGGGGCGTGCCCCCGCGCGCGGGCTGTGAGCACTGCCTGGCAGGTTGTGCGCCCCTCCACACTGACGGCGACCGACCTTGGCCCACCCTGGCAGCGGAGGCTGACGTGTCTGAGACCCCGCGCGATGGCGCGACGATCCTGGCGCAGACGGCGACCATAGTGGGGCCGTTGATCCGCTCCCAGGTCAACGGGCTTCCCCCCGAGATCCGGCATGCGGTCGCCCTGCACTTCGGCTGGCAGGCCGATGACCGTACTGTCAGAAGTGCCGACGTCGATGGGAAGGTCGTGCGTCCGGCGCTTGCCTTTCTGGCCTGCCAGCCCGTCGGCGGCGCACCCGAAGACGCGCGCCCGGCCGCGGCCGCCGTGGAACTCGTCCATAACGCCAGCCTGCTGCACGATGACATCATCGACCACGATGCGTTACGCCGTGGCCGCCCGGCCCTGTGGGCCGCCAGAGGCCTGCCCGCCGCCCTCCTCGCGGGCGATGCGCTCTTCTTCGCTGCCATCCATGCCCTCACCGAATCCGACCCCAGCGTACAGACCATCCCCGTTCTGCTGGGCAGCGTTCAGGCGCTGATCGAGGGCGAGTATCTCGACACTCTCCTGGAGACCGGCACCGAGGTCAGTGAAGCGCGTGCGGTGGCAGTGGCCGCGGCCAAGACCGGCGAGCTGTTCGCCTGCGCGTGTGAACTCGGTGCCCTGGCCGGTGGCGCCGACCCTGCCCGGGCCGGGCATCTGCGCGCCTTCGGGCAGCAATTGGGCATCGCTTTCCAGTGCCTGGACGACATCCTCGACATCTGGGGCGAGGAACAACTCACCGGCAAGCCCGCCCGCTCCGACCTGCGCGCACGCACCATCACCGTGCCGGTCGCTGCCGCGCTGGCCAGCCGTACCTCACAGGCGTCCGCCCTGCGCGCCCTCTACCAGCGGGACGCACCCATGAGTGAGGAGGACTGCCGCCAGGCCGCCGAGCTCATCGAGGAGGCCGGAGCACGGGAGACCACCCTGCGCCGGGCCCGTCGCTGCACCACCGAGGCCCTCGAACACCTGGCTCGCGCCGAGCCGGAAACCGTCTCCGCCGCCGAACTCGCTGCCCTGGTGGACACGCTCGTCAATCGCAACCGCTGCTCACCCACGCGTCTTCAGGGAGGCCCATCATGAGCGTCCGATTCCCCGATGGCTTCCTGACGTTCTGGATCCCGATGGAGCCCATGGTGGCCCCGAACGCGCAAAGCCTGATCACCGAGTGCACCACATGGGCTCGCAAAGCCGGCCTGGGGGGCGGTAACGACACCGCGGCGGCCATATACGCCAACGTCGGGGCCCTGCTGGTCGCGCATTGCTTCCCCACTACAACCGGGCCGCTCCAGCAGGCCCTGGCCGACTACAGCGCCTGGGCCTTCGAGATCAATGACGTCGTGGTCCCGGCTCCCGAATCCTCGCGGACCACCGACACGGTCCACATCACCAACCGGTGCGTCCGGCTAGGCCGGTCTCCCCATTCCTGGGGTCCCGACGCCAGCCCGCTGGAGAAGGCTTTAGCGGATGCGCTCATCCGCATCCGCGCCCACACCAGCGACGTCCACTACGAACGGTTCGTGAGGCCGCAGGAAGCCTGGTGCCATGCCATGCTCTGGGAGACCGCACTGCGCGAACGCCACACGCCGCCCGGTGTCAACGAGTACCTGGCCATGCGCGGCAGCGCCTCCGGCCTGTACGCCACCATGGGCATCATCCCCGCGGCGGGGGACATCGGGGCCGCTGACTGGGAACTGGCCGCCCCGGCCGTTCAGGCCGCCGCCGAGGCTGGCCTCCTCGCCGCCGTCATGGACAACGACCGCTACTCCTACCTCAAGGAGGTCGTGCTCGGTCAGGACAAGTACACCCTCCAGACCGCTTTGCGGACCGACCACCCGGACATGTCCCGCGACGACGCCCTGTCTGCGGCCGTCGGTATCCGTGACGCGATGATGGCGCTCTACCTGCGGCTGCGCGATCAGATCCTCACCTGCGCCAGCGAGCAGCTACGGCGGTACTTCGCCTGCATCGACCGAGTCATCGCCGGCAACTTCCGCTTCGGCGCCACGGCCATGCGCTACCTCGACCCCGCCGCCACCCATACCTACCAGCGCACCACCACCCCACCCTCCGGCATCAAGACCGAGGAAGCCTTGCCCTACCCCACCATCGCCTGGTGGTGGGACCACCTCACCTGAGCCCCACTTGGCCCCGGTAGGTGCCGGAACTGAAACCGGGGGCAGGCGTGAATACTGGGCTGACGGCTCGGCCAGGCAGCCAGAGGGCATGACCTCCCCGCGATCGAGTGCAACCCTCCCGCCCCTCAGCTCGGATCAGCAAGCGGCAAGGCAAGCAGTCACCCGCGAGCAGAGGAGCGCCCAGACCATGACAGGCATTCACAGCGGCCTTCCCGTCCCTCGAAGTGGTCCAGTCCCAGACCGTGTTTGAGTTCGCGGTAGTCGTGCTCGACGCGCCAGCGCAGCTTCGCCCAGCCCACAAGGTCCTCCAGCGGGGTGTCGGCAGGCAGGTTGGAGAACCAGCACTCGCTGGGCTCGTCGGCGTGGGCGGGCCATTCGGACAGCAGCCACAACTCGGGCAGGGCACCGTCCCACCAGCCCTGTTCGGAGGAAGCCCGCTGCCGCAGCGGGCGGGCGATGGTGTTGTCGGCGGGGGGCGGATCCGCAGCGCTGCGAAGCACGAGCGCATCGGGCCGCGAGAGCCCTGACGCCAGGTGACCTCGGTGAACCCCTCGCGCCCCAGGCGGACGGCGTGCGAGGCCACGGCGAGCGGGGCCTGGCGGTAGCGGGGCTGGGGCCAGCATTCGACAGGACCTTTGCGAGCGGGGCTTCAGGCGGCGTCGTCGAAGGGGTGGGCGGTGACGTCGGAGCGGACGGACAGCGCATAGCCCAGGCCGCGGTCCTCCAGCGCGGCACACAAGCTCGCGTTGGTCCCATAAGCCGCGTCGGCGAGCACGACTCGGGGTGGCAGACCCCAGGCGGCGAGGTCGTCGAGGATGTTTAGGGCGAGCAGCCACTTCTCGCCATGCCCCAGGTCCTCACCGAGGACAACAACCGCGAGGACACCCTCACCGGCACCCCGCAGGGCGGCACCCTCTCCCCACTGCTGGCGAAC
>NZ_JBJHPC010000585.1:0-4426 GCF_045257485.1 Streptomyces sp. YS-3
GAGGGCGAGGGCGCGTCCCTGCGGATCACCCTGGTGACGCTGCAGACCTTCTGAGACCGGGCCCCGCCGTCCGGGGCGTGGGGCTGGGGGTGTGGGGCGTGGCCGACACGCGAGGGCGAGGGCGCGTCCCTGCGGATCACCCTGGTGACGCTGCAGACCTTCTGAGACCGGGCCCCGCCGTCCGGGGCGTGGGGCTGGGGGTGTGGGGCGTGGCCGACACGCCGCGGGCCGGGCTCCCCGAGGGGAGCCCGGCCCGGCGCGTGAGCCGTCCGGCGGTGCCTACTTCTTGCGGGCAGTCGTCTTCTTGGCGGTGGAGGTCTTGCGCGCGGTGACCTTCTTGGCGGGCGCCTTCTTCGCGACGGTCTTCTTCGCGGGCGCGGTCTTCTTGGCCGTGGCCTTCTTGGCGGTGGTGGCCTTCTTGGCCGGGGTCGCCTTCTTCGCCGTCGCCGTGGTCTTCTTGGCGGCGCCGGCCGTGGTGGTCTTCTTGGCCGCCGTGGTCTTCTTCACGGCCGGGGTGGCCTTCTTGGCGGTGGTCTTCTTGGCCGCCGTGGTCTTCTTCGCGGCGGTCGTCTTCTTGGCGGCGGTGGCCTTCTTGGCCGCGGCCTTCTTCACCGTGCTGCGGGTGGAGGTGCCACCCGAGAGGCTGCCCTTGGGCGCCTTCTTCACGGCGACCTCGTCGCCCTTGGGGAGCTTCTTCGAGCCGCTGACCAGGTCCTTGAAGCCCTGACCCGCACGGAAGCGCGGAACCGAGGTCTTCTTGACCCGCACGCGCTCACCCGTCTGCGGGTTGCGGGCGTAACGGGCCGGACGGTCCACCTTCTCGAACGAACCGAAACCGGTGACCGAGACCCGGTCGCCCGCGACGACGGCCCGGACGACCGCGTCCAGAACCGCGTCCACGGCGTCCGCGGCCTGCTGACGGCCGCCGAGCTTGTCGGCAATCGCTTCTACGAGCTGCGCCTTGTTCACGTCTTCCCCTTCGGAGACATTGCCGGAACGAATCTGTTCTGGCTTTTTCGCACGTTAGGCAGATATATACCGCAAATCAAACACGAAACGGGCTAATCACCCTAGTGCCGCAACGAAGTCGGCTTCACCGAACTCCTTGTGACTCAGTCGCCTTCGGGGAATCGGCCCTCTTCGAGGTCCTTCATCAACCGCTCCAGACGCCTTGCCGCATCGGCGAGATCGTGTTTGGCAGCCGCTGTGATGACCAGCAGCTTCCGGGACAGCGCCATCCGTACGCCCTCCGGGACTTGCAGTTCGCGCACCACTGTGTGCGCTTCTTTCAGCCGGTCCGCGACGAGCCGGTAGAGCTCGAGTTGGCTGTCGCGTTCCATGCGCCGATTGTGCCATCTGGGGCGAGTTGTCGCCTCCGGCGGGGGCAACTGAGGGATTCCGGGTGGCTTCCGGCTCCCCAACGACCCCCGATCGCGCAAGACTCAATCCGGCCATCTGCTGTGCAGCCTAGGCTAGTTGACGCCACCCTGACACCCCGCAACGCAACACGCCCCCTGTCCCGAAAGACAGAGGGCGTGTTGGGCCGAAAGACTGCCCGGGGTCCGCCCAAGAGGCGGCCCCGGCCGGTCAGACGAGCGAGGTGCTGGGCTTGTGGGAGGGCCGCTTCGCCTCGTACGCGGCGATGTCGGGCTCGTTCTGGAGCGTGATGCTGATGTCGTCCAGGCCGTTCAGCAGCCGCCAGCGGGCGTTCTCGTCGAGTTCGAAGGGGGCCGTGACACCCTCCGCGCGGACCTCGCGGTCCTGGAGGTCCACCGTGATCTCGGCGTTCGGGTCGCGCTCCGTCAGCTCCCAGAGCGCGTCCACGACTTTCTGGTCGAGGACCACGGTGAGCAGGCCGTTCTTCAGCGAGTTGCCCCGGAAGATATCGGCGAACCGGGACGAGATCACGGTTTTGAAGCCGTAGTTCTGCAGCGCCCACACGGCGTGCTCGCGCGACGATCCGGTACCGAAGTCGGGGCCCGCGACCAGCACCGACGCCCCCTCGCGCTCGGGCTTGTTCAGAACGAACTCCGGGTCCTTGCGCCAGGCCTCGAACAGTCCGTCCTCGAAGCCGTCCCGGGTGACCTTCTTCAGCCAGTGGGCCGGGATGATCTGGTCGGTGTCGACATTGGAGCGGCGCAGCGGGACGGCCCGGCCGGTGTGCGTGGTGAAAGCTTCCATGGCTGATCAGACTCCAGCGGGCGTACGGGCGTCGGACAGGTCGGCGGGGGACGCCAGGTGGCCGAGAACCGCCGTTGCGGCGGCGACCTGCGGCGACACCAGATGGGTGCGACCGCCCTTGCCCTGCCTGCCCTCGAAGTTGCGGTTGGAGGTGGAGGCGGAGCGCTCGCCCGGGGCCAGCTGGTCCGGGTTCATGCCCAGGCACATCGAGCAGCCCGCGTGCCGCCATTCGGCGCCGGCGGCGGTGAAGACCTTGTCCAGGCCCTCCGCGACGGCCTGCAGGGAGACCCGCACCGAGCCCGGCACGACCAGCATCCGTACGCCGTCGGCGACTTTGCGGCCCTCGATGACCGAGGCCGCCGCGCGCAGGTCCTCGATGCGGCCGTTGGTGCACGAACCTACGAAGACGGTGTCGACGTCGATGGCGCGCAGCGGCTGCCCGGCCGTCAACCCCATGTACTCCAGCGCCTTTTCGGCGGCCAGCCGCTCCGAAGCGTCTTCGTACGAAGCCGGGTCGGGGACGGACGCCGAAAGCGGGGCGCCCTGGCCCGGGTTGGTGCCCCAGGTGACGAACGGCGAGAGTTCGGTGGCGTCGATGACGACCTCGGCGTCGAAGACCGCGTCCTCGTCCGTCTTCAGCGTCTGCCAGTACGCGACGGCCTCGTCCCAGTCGGCGCCCTCGGGGGCGTGCGCACGGCCCTGGAGGTAGTCGAAGGTGGTGCGGTCGGGGGCGATCATGCCCGCCCGGGCGCCGGCCTCGATCGACATGTTGCAGATGGTCATCCGGGCCTCCATCGAGAGCTTCTCGATGGCGGAGCCGCGGTATTCCAGGACGTAGCCCTGGCCGCCGCCGGTGCCGATCCTGGCGATGATGGCCAGGATCAGGTCCTTGGCGGTGACACCGTCGGGCAGCTCACCCTCGACGGTGATGGCCATGGTCTTGAACGGGGCCAGTGGCAGGGTCTGGGTGGCCAGCACATGCTCTACCTGTGAGGTGCCGATCCCGAACGCCAGGGCCCCGAAGGCGCCGTGCGTGGAGGTGTGCGAGTCGCCGCAGACCACGGTGGTGCCGGGCTGGGTCAGACCCAGCTGCGGTCCCACCACGTGGACGACGCCCTGCTCGACGTCGCCGAGCGGGTGCAGCCGCACGCCGAACTCGGCGCAGTTCTTGCGCAGCGTCTCCAGCTGGGCCCGGGAGACCGGGTCGGCGATGGGCTTGTCGATGTCGAGGGTGGGGGTGTTGTGGTCCTCGGTGGCGATGGTGAGGTCGAGGCGCCGCACCGGACGGCCGCTCTTGCGCAGCCCGTCGAAGGCCTGCGGGCTGGTCACCTCGTGCAGCAGGTGCAGATCGATGAAGAGGAGGTCGGGCTCGCCCTCGGCGCGCCTGACGACATGGTCGTCCCAGACCTTCTCCGCGAGTGTCCTACCCATCGCTTTCCCTCCGGCCGGCGTCGTCGCCGGCCCAACTAGAGACCGGGTGTACCGCCGGGCCCCCGGGACCGGACGGTGGCTGCGGCCGTTGTGCGGACCGCCAGTACAGGTTCGCAAGTTCCGGAGAAAATTGAACTTGCGTTTCACAGAGTGAGACGCGAGTATCGTTTCATGGACAACTCTAGCGGCGTCGGCGTTCTCGACAAGGCGGCTCTCGTCCTGAGCGCCCTGGAGTCCGGTCCGGCCACCCTCGCGGGGTTGGTCGCGGCCACCGGACTCGCACGACCCACGGCACACCGCCTTGCCGTGGCACTGGAACACCACCGGATGGTGGCGCGGGACATGCAGGGCCGGTTCATCCTCGGCCCGCGGCTCGCGGAGCTCGCGGCGGCGGCCGGCGAGGACCGTCTGCTGGCCACGGCCGGCCCCGTGCTCACGCATCTGCGCGACGTCACCGGCGAGAGCGCGCAGCTCTACCGCCGGCAGGGCGACATGCGGATCTGCGTGGCGGCGGCCGAGCGGCTGTCCGGTCTGCGGGACACCGTGCCGGTCGGCTCGACCCTGACGATGAAGGCGGGCTCCTCCGCCCAGATCCTGATGGCCTGGGAGGAGCCGGAGCGCCTGCACCGGGGGCTCCAGGGCGCCCGCTTCACGGCGACGGCCCTGTCGGGCGTACGGCGCCGGGGCTGGGCCCAGTCGATCGGCGAGCGCGAGCCGGGCGTCGCCTCGGTCTCGGCGCCGGTGCGCGGTCCGTCCAACCGCGTGGTGGCGGCCGTCTCGGTCTCCGGGCCCATCGAGCGCCTGACCCGCCACC
>NZ_JBJHPC010000586.1:0-4418 GCF_045257485.1 Streptomyces sp. YS-3
GCGCCCCCCAGGAGGCCCCGATGATGTTCGTCGCCACTCCCACCGTCGCCCACTCCCCCGCCCCGTCCGTGGTCGTGATCAGGACCCGGGTCGTGGAGTCCGTACCGTGGCGGCCCTCCAGGATGCGGACCTTGTAGTCGACCAGTTCCAGCTTGGCCAGCGCGCCCCCCAGGAGGCCCCGATGATGTTCGTCGCCACTCCCACCGTCGCCCACTCCCCCGCCCCGTCCGTGGTCGTGATCAGGACCCGGGTCGTGGAGTCCGTACCGTGGCGGCCCTCCAGGATGCGGACCTTGTAGTCGACCAGTTCCAGCTTGGCCAGCTGGGGGTAGATGCGCTCCAGGCCCACCCGCAGGGCGCGGTCGAGCGCGTTGACGGGGCCGTTGCCCTCCGCCGTCGCCACGATCCGCTCGCCCTTGGCCCACAGCTTCACCGTCGCCTCGTTGGCGTGGGTGCCGTCGGGGCGGTCCTCGACGATGGCGCGCCAGGACTCGACGCGGAAGTACTTGCGGGCGCGGCCCTCCGCCTCGGCGCGCAGCAGCAGTTCGAAGGAGGCGTCGGCGGCCTCGTAGGTGTAGCCCTGGAGCTCGCGCTCCTTCACCCGCGCGACGACCCGGCCGACCAGCTCGCGGTCGTCCCCGAGCTCGACGCCGAGCTCCTTGCCCTTGAGCTCGATGGAGGCGCGGCCGGCCATGTCGGAGACCAGCATCCGGATGCGGTTGCCGACCAGGCCCGGGTCGATGTGCTGGTAGAGGTCGGGGTCGACCTTGATCGCCGAGGCGTGCAGACCCGCCTTGTGAGCGAAGGCGGAGACGCCCACGTACGGCTGGTGCGTCGAGGGGGTCAGATTGACCACCTCGGCGATCGCGTGCGAGATGCGCGTCATCTCGGCGAGCGCGCCCTCGGGCAGCACCTTCATGCCGTACTTCAGCTCCAGCGCGGCCACCACCGGGAAGAGGTTGGCGTTGCCGACCCGCTCGCCATAGCCGTTCGCCGTGCACTGCACATGTGTCGCGCCCGCGTCGACCGCGGCGAGGGTGTTGGCGACGGCGCAGCCGGTGTCGTCCTGGGCGTGGATGCCGAGCCGGGCGCCGGTGTCGGCGAGGACGGTGGCGACCACGGCCTGGATCTGGGCGGGCAGCATGCCGCCGTTGGTGTCGCAGAGGATGACGACGTCCGCGCCGGAGTCGCTCGCGGCCCGGACGACCGCCTTGGCGTACTCGGGGTTGGCCCGGTACCCGTCGAAGAAGTGCTCGCAGTCGACGAAGACGCGCCGGCCCTGTTCGCGCAGATGGGAGACCGTGTCCCGGACCATCTCCAGGTTCTCGTCCAGCGTGGTGCGCAGGGCGAGCTCGACATGGCGGTCGTGGGACTTGGCGACCAGCGTGATCACCGGCGCTCCGGACGCCAGCAGCGCCTTGACCTGCGGGTCCGTCGCCGCGCTGCCGCCGGGCCGGCGGGTGGCCCCGAACGCCACCAGCTGGGCGTTCCTGAAGCTGATCTCCTGCTGGGCGCGGGCGAAGAACTCCGTGTCCCGGGGGTTGGCGCCGGGCCAGCCGCCCTCGATGAAGCCCACCCCGAAGTCGTCCAGGTGCCGGGCGATCGTCAGCTTGTCCGCGACGGTGAGGTTGATGCCCTCGCGCTGGGCACCGTCGCGCAGCGTGGTGTCGAAGACGTGGAATCCATCATCGGCGCGGTCGGCGCGGTCGACGCGATGGCTGTCTTCTGGTGCCTCGTTGGCCGTCATGCTGGGGTGACTCCTGTCGGGTGAGTGGCTCCGGACTGGCTGGCTCCACTGCCCCCATCATCGCGTGCGGTTCGCGTCCGGCCGTGGTGGGGCCGGGAAACGAAAAGACCCCTCGCGGGTGCGAAGGGTCTGCGCGCGGGTCTGGGGCACGATGTCCGCTGCCGCGGGGGTTGTGCCGCGGGTTCAGCGGTCACTGCGGACCGGCGCGCTGCTGTCCATAATCATCGGGAAAGCGAGCACGGTCGCAGTCTGCCACAGAGCCGCCACGCCGTGGACCGGGGTCTCAGGATGCGGGCACCCCGTCCGTCCCCGCGGGAACGGGGGCGGCCGTGGTGGCGGGCGCGACCCGGTTCAGGTCGATGTCCCGCGTCTCCCGCATCGTCAGGTACACCACCAGGCTCACCCCGGCGCACCCCGCCACGTACCAGTAGAAGCCGGACTCGATGCCGCCCCTCTTGAACCACAGCGCCACGTACTCCGCCGTACCGCCGAACAGGGCGTTGGCGATGGCGTACGGCAGGGCCACGCCCAGGGCGCGGATGCCGGTCGGGAACAGCTCCGCCTTCACGCACGCGTTGATCGAGGTGTAGCCCGTCACCACCACCAGGGCGAGCAGGGCCAGGCCGAAGGCCGGCCAGAACGTGCCCGCGTGCTTGAGCATCGTCATGACCGGCACGGTCAGGAACGTCGAGCCGACCGCGAAGGTGATCAGCAGCGGACGGCGGCCGATCCGGTCCGAGAGCATGCCCGCCAGCGGCTGGAGGCACATGAAGACGAACAGCGCGCAGAACGACACCAGCGACGCCGTCGGCTTCGGCATGCCCGCGCTCTTGGAGAGGAACTTCGTCAGATACGTGGTGTACGTGTAGTACGCGACCGTGCCGCCCATCGTCAGCGCCATGACGAGGAACGCCTCCCTGCGGTGGCGCCACAGCGCCTTCAGGGTGCCCCGCTCCTCGTCCCGCGCCGCGCCGGACTCCTCGTAGACCTCGGTCTCCAGCATGTTGCGCCGCAGATAGAAGACGACGGCCGCGCCCAGCGCGCCCACGATGAAGGGGACGCGCCAGCCCCAGCTGTGCAGCGCGTCCTCGGAGAGGGTGCGCTGCATGACGATCTGGAGGCCGAGGCCGACGAGCTGGCCCGCGGTCATCGACACGTACTGGAAGCTGGAGGCGAAGCCGCGGCGGCGGGGGTCGGACGCCTCGGTGAGGTAGGTCGCGCTCGCCGCGTACTCGCCGCCGACCGAGAGGCCCTGCAGCAGCCTCGCGACCAGCAGGACCGCCACTCCCCCGTAGCCGGCCACCCCGTACGTGGGCGCCACCGCGATCAGGACCGCGGAGGCGGACATCAGGGTGACGGTCAGGGTCAGGGCCGCCTTGCGCCCGCGCCGGTCGCCGATGCGGCCGAGCAGCCAGCCGCCCACCGGCCGCATGAAGAAGCCGACGGCGAAGATCCCCATCGTGTTCATGAGGTTGGCGGTCTCGTTCCCCTTGGGGAAGAACGCGTCCGCGAAGTACACCGCGAAGGTGGCGTACACGAACCAGTCGAACCACTCGACCATGTTGCCGGCCGAACCGACCCAGATCTTCTTCCACTGCTCTCGTCCCATGGAAGATCACGGTGGCCCAGGCCGATGCGGCCGACAAGGGTGACGCACGCAACGATAAGGCGTACTTGCGTACGTTGTGTTCAGCCCCCGGTCAGGGGTCGCACGAGCGACTCGTCCACGAACTCCCGTACGTGCTCCAGGACTTGGGGCCGTCCGGTACCCGGTATACCGACCGCCACATGGACGCTGAAGCCGTCGAGCAGCGCGCGCAGCCGGGCCGCGAAGCGGTCGGCGTCGACCGGGCGGAACTCGCCGCGCGAGACGCCCTCCGCGATGATCGCGACCAGGTCGCGGTGCCAGGCGCCCTCGATGGCGGCCTGGCGGGCGCGGGCGGCAGCGTCGGTGGCAGCGTTCTGCGACCGGTTCCAGACCTCCAGCCACAGGATCCAGTGCGGGTCGCGGACGCCGTCCGGCACATACAGGTCGACATAGCCGTCGAGGCGTTCGCGGACCGGGCCCGGCCGGGAGAGCAGGGCCCGGCGCTCGGCGCCGAGCAGGCCCTCGCTCCACTCCAGGGTCCGCAGCAGCAGTTCGTCCTTGCTGTGGAAGTAGTACAGCAGGTGCCCGCTGGACATGCCGACCTCGCGGCCGAGACCGGCCATGGTCAGGCCGTCGAGACCTCGCTCGGCGATCGTGGCCATGGCGGCGGCCAGCACCTCGTCGCGCGGCGGCGCGTTCTTCCGCGCGCGGGCCGGACCGGCCATGCCGCTCCTCCTGGTTCCTTACGGATCACACCCTGGGCTGCTGCTGGGTGATGCAGTGGATGCCACCACCCCCGGCGAAGATCGTACGTGCGTCGATGAGGGTCACGGTCCGTTCGGGGAAGAGCCGGCGGAAGATGCCCGCCGCGTGCTCGTCCCCGGGGTCGTCGAAGCCGCACAGGACGACGCCGCCGTTGCAGAGGTAGTGGTTGATGTACGAGTAGTCGACCCAGCCGTGGTCGTCGGTGAGCACGGTCGGGGCGGGGACCTCCACGACCTCGATGCTCCGGCCCCGCGCGTCGGTCTGGCTCCGCAGCAGTGCCACGTTCTCCCGGCACACCTCGTGGTCGGGGTGGGCCGGG
>NZ_JBJHPC010000587.1:0-4391 GCF_045257485.1 Streptomyces sp. YS-3
TCACCGGGTTGTCCTCGTAGTCCATCATGATGATCGAGGCGTTCTTGCGGGCCGTGGACATGCGGCCGTTGATGTCACCGGGTTGTCCTCGTAGTCCATCATGATGATCGAGGCGTTCTTGCGGGCCGTGGACATGCGGCCGTTGATGGAGTCGTTGATCCACTGGGTGAACGAGGACGACTGCGTCATACCGCGTATGACGGTGCACTGCCCGTCCTTCTGTGTGCCGGGCATGATCGACACCTCGTTCTTGCCGGGGCCGGGCCCATACTCGCCCGCTCGTCCCGACGGCCCCGCAACCGCTCCAGGAATCCCACCGCTCAGCCCTCCCCCGCGCCGCGTGTCACCAGGGACGCGATCTCGTCCGTGTACCGGCGGCGGTCCCGGTGCTCCAGGTCCAAGATGGCTTCCAGACTCCAGTGGAAGTGGTAGGCGACGTACGCGATTTCCTCGTGCAGCCGGTCGGTCGCGTACGTCACGATTCCCCCAGGCGGCTCCCGCCGAGCTCCACCTCGAAGGGCTCCGAGCAGTGCGGGCAGCTGACGGCCGCGCGGGTGTGGCCCTCCGCGTTGATCTGCCGGTAGAAGTCCTGGAGGAACGCCAGGTCGGAGGCGAACATGTTCTCCACGATCCCGTCGTGCACCATCGCGAGCGTGCCCAGCCGGGTGATGACCCGGCCGAGCAGCACCACCGACAGGTACGCCGGGTTCTCCTGGACGCGTACGTCGCGCAGCGGGACGAGTTCGTCCCGTGCCGTGGACAGGCGCATCACGCCCTCGCGGTGCACCGTGCCCGACTCGTCGACGTATCCGCGCGGGAGCTCGAAGGGGAACTCCGTGCGCAGCTCGTCCCGCTGGGCCGCATGGGCCGTAGGGGCCGGTTCCGGGCCGGGGGGTGCGACGGCGGGAGCCGACTGGGGGTCGTCCGCTCCCGCCGCCGCGGCTCTGGTGGCGGCGCCCGGTGCCGGGGCGGTGGCACGCCGCATTACTCGATGACCAGTTCTTCGAAGACGATGGTGACGGTCTCGGTCAGCGCGGCGGCCTCACCGGCCTTCACCGTGCTCGTGTCGATCTTGCTGCACCAGGCGTTGCGCAGGTTGTAGCGCTTCACCGGGTTGTCCTCGTAGTCCATCATGATGATCGAGGCGTTCTTGCGGGCCGTGGACATGCGGCCGTTGATGGAGTCGTTGATCCACTGGGTGAACGAGGACGACTGCGTCATACCGCGTATGACGGTGCACTGCCCGTCCTTCTGTGTGCCGGGCATGATCGACACCTCGTTCTTGCCGGTCGCGCCGTTGTTCTGCGTGTACCGGATGACGTCCTGTTCGAGGGTGAGGCCGCTGACCTCGGCGAGGTACTCGACCATCACGCCGTCGATCTGGAGACCGAAGTTGTGTGAGGTGAGGGCGTCACCCGGCTGGAGACTCATCTGTTCGCTGTCCTTCTGGAGGCCCGGGAGGGGCGTACGGGATTACGAGGCGTACGTGCTGGCGGAGACGGCGGCGGGGGACTACTCCTCCAACTCGCCACTGCCACTGGAGAACTGGGCCAGCCGGAAGATCACGAACTCGGCGGGCTTGACCGGGGCGATGCCGATCTCGCACACGACCCGGCCGACGTCGACCGACTCCGGCGGGTTGGTCTCCTCGTCGCACTTGACGTAGTACGCCTCCGAGGGGCTCTGGCCGAAGAGCGCGCCGCTGCGCCACTCGTTGACCAGGAACGCCGAGACGTTGCGGCGGATACGGGCCCAGAGGTTGTGGTCGTTCGGCTCGAAGACCACCCACTGGGTGCCGATCAGGATGGACTCCTCCAGGTAGTTGAAGTACCGGCGGATGTTCAGGTAGCGCCAGGCCGGGTCGGAGGAGAGGGTACGGGCGCCCCACACACGGATCCCGCGGCCGGGGAAGGCCCGGATGCAGTTGACGCCGATGGGGTTGAGCAGGTCCTGCTCGCCCCGGGTGATCTGGAGTTCGAGGTCGACGGCGCCGCGTACGACCTCGTTGGCGGGGGCCTTGTGCACTCCGCGCTCGAAGTCGTTGCGGGCCCAGATGCCGGCGATGTGGCCGCTCGGCGGGATCAGCCGCGACTGCCCGGAGGCCGGGTCGAAGGACTTGATCCACGGGTAGTACAGGGCCGCGTACTTGGAGTCGTAACCGGCCGTCTCCTGGCGCCACACGCGGATCTGGCGGGCGTTCTGCCGGGGCGGCGGGTCGATGATGGCGACCCGGTCCCCCATCAGCTCGCAGTGCGCGATGAGCCCCAGCTGGACGGCCTTGACGGCCTCCAGGTCGATCGCGCCGCGCTCGTACGCCGCCATCAGGTCGGGCACGGCGACCATGGAGATCTCGTCGATGGCCTCCAGTCCGCCGAAGCCCGTACGGTCGGCGGAGTCGCCGAGGTAGTGCGCCGGGCCGGGGTGTGCGGCCTCGTCCGGGGCGGTCTCCACGGGCGCGGCGGGCGCGGGCGGCGCGGCCAGGGTCACCGACTGGTTCTCGGGCCGGGCCAGCTGCGCCGCCGGGGCGCTCTCCGTCACGGTGATGAACCGGGACTGCTCCTTGACCTGCGTGACGACGTAGGAGCGGTTGCCCTTCTTGGCACTCACGTCGAAGGACTCGACCTGCTTGCCGCCGTCCTTGACGATCAGCCGGAACCGTTCGGCGGGGCCCTCGCCCTCGGGGTCCGCGACCTCGACCGTCAGCGGCCCCCCGGTACCGGCGGTCGTGGCGGCCACGGCGAACGTGCCGAGCTGCACGGGCTCGGCGGCGGGCAGCGCGGCCGGATCGGAGCCGCCCGTCACGGCGGCGGGCCGCGGGGCCGAGCCCCGGTCCGTGCCGGCGGCGCCGTCGGCCGAGCCGCCGACGCGTACCACGTACGCGGCGGAACCGCCGTTGTTGAAGAACCCGTAGACGGAGTGCGCGAGGTAGTAACCGTCGGAGAAGTCACCGAAGGAGGCGACGTACTGCGTCCAGTTGGTCACCAGGGTCGGTTCGTTCAGCGGCCCGGTCGGGGCGAGCCCGACGAAGGCCGCGACCGATGTGCCCACGCCCTCGATGGGGCGCGAGCCGCTGGCCACCTCCTCGACATAGACGCCGGGCGACAGATAGGACGGCATGCTCTGCTCTCCTCCGGGTACGCGATGGGACTTCGACCAGCCTCACTCGCGCGCCACCCGCTCCGAAACGGCCTCAGGTGCCGTGCGGGGGGCAGGGGTGTTGCCCCCGGGGGTGCCCGTATGGACACGACCGGGTCCGCGGCGGCGGGCCGGGAGGAGCCTTCGGCCACCGGGTCTTGCGGCCGGGGCCGTTCCCGTCGCGCCGTTTTACCGGACCGCGCCCCGGACCGCCAGGGGCGTCGGGGCACTCGTCGGGGCAGACCGCACAGGCAGACGGGCGCGTTCCATCGGCCGGGCCTCCGGGCACGGGGATTTCTCGTCCGGCCCCGTCGGTGAGGTGTTCCGCGGATCCGGGACGGACGGCCCCGGGCTGTCCGGCCCGCGAGGGCAGCCGGCAGGGGCGTACCGGGCAACTCACCCTGTCCCCACGGCTCCTGACACCGCGAAAGGCGCACCCTAGCGTCGAGGGGTGAGCCTTTGGACCTCCCTGGAACCCGCGTCCGCGACCGTCGACCCCGGCAGCAGCACCACGGTGCGGCTGCGCATCCGCAACACCGGTGACGTGGTAGACGAGTACCGTTTCGAGCCCGTGGGCGGCCCGGCGCCCTGGACCACCGTGGAACCCCCGACGCTGCGGCTGTACCCGGGCACGACCGGGACGGTCGAGCTGACGTTCACGCCGCCGCGCACCCCGGACGCGACGGCCGGACCGAACCCGTACGCGGTGCGGATCACCCCGACCGAGCACCCCGGCGCGGTGACCGTCCCCGAGGGGGTCCTCACCATCACGCCGTTCAGCGAGGTGCGGGCGGAGCTGGTGCCGGTGACCGTCAAGGGGCGGTTCCGGGGGCGGCCCCGGCTCGCGGTGGACAACCTCGGCAACACCAAGGTGACCGCGTCGGTCAGCGGCAGCGACACCGGTGAGCACCTGTCGTACGAGATACGCCCCGCCGCGCTGCAGATCGAGCCGGGCCGGGCGGCGTTCGTGGACGCGGCGCTGAGGCCCCGGCGGATCATCTGGTTCGGCTCCAAGGAGGAGCGGCCCTTCACCCTGTCCGTACGCCGGGCCGCGGCCGAGCCGACCGAGGTACAGGGCACCTACGTCCAGCGGGGGTTTCTGCCCCGCTGGCTGGCGTCCTCCCTCGGTATCGTCATGGCCCTCGCGATCACCTTCGTCACCCTGTGGCTCGCCTACAAACCCCAGGTGCGCAGCAGCGCCACGGAGGAGACCCAGCAGGCGGGCGCCACGCTTCCGCCCAGCGCCAGCCCCAAAC
>NZ_JBJHPC010000588.1:0-4374 GCF_045257485.1 Streptomyces sp. YS-3
GGTGCCCGGCGCGCCGCAGCCCCCCGGCGCCCCCGGGGTGCCCGGGGCCGGCGGCGGCGCGCACCACGCCGCGACCATGTTCGCCGACCCCGGACACCTGGGGGCCGGTGGGCGGCCCGGCGCGCCCCAGCCTCCCGGGCCGCCCGGGGCGCCCGCCGGGCCCGGTGGCGTCCACCACGCCGCGACCATGCTCGCCGGGCCCGCGCAGATGGGGCCCGGGGCGCCGCAGCCCCCGCAGCCCCCCGCGTACGGCTACCCGCAGCAGCCCACCGGGGTGCCGACCGTGGGGCCGGGATACCAGGCCGTGCTGCGCTACCGCGCCGCCGACGGCTCCGAGCAGCAGCTCATCCGGCGCTCGGCGCCCGGCATCCCGCACCCCGAGTGGCAGATCTTCCACGAGCTGCGCCAGATGAACGTGCCGCCGGACCATGTCCTGGAGCTGCACACCGAGCTGGCGTCGTGCGAGCTGCCCGGCGGGTACTGCGCGCGGATGATCCGGGAGACCTGGCCGCAGGTGCGGATCACCTCCGTCGCCCCGTACGGCACGGACCACGCCTCGCGCCGCCAGGGCGTCCAGCATCTGCTCACCCACCAGGGCGAGCTGGCGCAGGTCGCGGACGGTCCGGCCCGGCCGCAGCCGGTGCGCGCGCCGCTGCCGCAGGTGCAGCCCGCGCCGCCGCTGCCTCCGGAGGGCGTGGCGCACGAGCTGGCCGGTGCCTTCGGCCCGCAGGGCGTGTTCCGCTTCGACCAGCGGGCGGTGTCCCGCCAGGGCGTGCCCGAGGCGGTCGCGGTGACGCTGGTGTGGGCGGGGCTGCCGGTGGACTTCGGTCCGTTCTTCTGGGCGCAGGCCGTGCCCGGCCAGCCGGTCCCCACGCTCGCCGAGCTCGCCGCCCAGCGGCAGGTGCAGGCGGCCCCGGACGCGGGCTCGTACCTGGTCATGGGCTCCGACTTCGGCCGGGCGATCTGTGTCCAGTACGGCACCGCCAACATCGTCGCGGTGCCGGTGGAGGCGGGCCCCGGGGGCCAGTCCGTGCCGCCGCAGTTCGTGAACTCGGGGCTGCCCGAGTTCGTCCGGTGCATGGCGCTGCTCGGCCGGATGTGGCGGCTGCGCTACGGGCTCAACCCCGAGCAGGCGGGCCGCTGGACGGTCGACTTCCAGGCGCAGCTCGCCGCCCTGGACCCGGCGGCGCTGGCCTCGCCGGAGAGCTGGTGGTCGGTGCTGCTGGAGCAGTTCTGGGACGGGCTGCTCTGAGTCGGCGGCGGGAAGCGTACGTATACGTACGTAGGTAAGTGCGTTGATATGACGAGGCGTTCGCCGCACCGCGCGGCGGGCGCCTCGTCGCCTTTCCGGCGGCCGTTCCTCTACGGCTTCCGGTTCTGACGGCAATTGACGCATCCTTGGCCGTTACGGATGGGCGGAGTGTCGCGTTATGACCACTTCGCTGTGATCCAGCAGGATGTGGCCGGATCGCGTCGTGTTCGGAGAGGTCGAAGAAGTCGGAGGACGTCACATGAGTGCAGCGCCCGAACCACCGCAGCCGCCCCGGGGTTTCGCCGTCGTACGGGGCGGCCGGGGCTACCGGACCGACCAAGTGGACCGACAGCTGGGCGTTCTCGGCGAGGAGCGCGACGCCGCCTGGGAGCGCGCGGCACGGCTCACCGTCCTCGCCAAGCGCATGGAGGCGGAGGCCGCCGCCCTGCGCGACCGGGTCGCGGCGCTGGGCCCGCAGTCGTACGAGTCGCTCGGCGGCCGGGCCCAGGAGCTGTACGCCCTGGCGGTCGACGAGGCCGACGCCGTACGGGCGGCGGCCCAGGAGGAGGAGGCGGCCGTGCGCGACGCGGCCGACTCGGCCGGGCGCCGGGCCCGCGAGCTCGCCCGCGACCACGCGGAATCCGTCCGCGCGGAGGCCGAGGAGCGGGCCCGGCGCCTGCTGCTCACCGCCCGGACGAGCGCCGAGGAGCACCGGCAGCAGGCCCGTGCCGAGGCGGAGGAGTGGCGCGCCGAGGCGGCGGACGCGCTGCGCGAGGTGCGCGAGCGGACCGGGGCCGCCCGGGCCGAGCAGGAGCGCGAGCACACCGAGCGCTTCGAGGCCCTGGACCGCGAGACGGCCGCGCGGCAGGCCGAGCTGGACGCCCGGCAGGCCGAGCTGACCGCCCGGGCCGAAGCCGCCCTCGCCGAGGCGGAGCGGGCCCTCGCCGAGGAGCGGGAGGCGGCCCGGCACGGTCAGGAGGACGCCGAGGCGCGCGGCGCGGAGCTGGTCGCGGCGGCCCGGGTGCGGGCCGAGCGCATCGGGCGCGAGACCGAGCGGGTGCTGCGGGAGCACGCCCAGGCCCGGGAGGAGGCCGTCGCGCACATGGCGCACGTACGCAGCAGTCTGGCGGGTCTGACGGGACGTGCCCCGGCGGAGGGCTGAGCCGCCGGGGCCGGAGAGCGGCGCGCGCGGCCCGGCCCCCGGGGTGCGGGGTCAGCGTCTCGCGCCCGCCAGGATCCAGCCCTCCACCGCCTCGTACCGCTGCCGCTGGGCGTAGACGTCGCGGCGGCTGAGCACCGTGCCCAGCCAGCCGACCGCGAAGCCGAACGGGATGGAGACGATGCCGGTCGTGGTGAACGGGAACCAGTTGAAGTCATGGGTGGGGAAGACGGACTGGGGCGAGCCCGACACCAGCTTCGTGCCCGTCATCACCACCACCGTGAAGAGCGTGCCGCCGATCAGGGTACACAGCAGCCCGGCCCGGGTGTAGCGGCGCCAGAAGAGACTGAGGATCAGGGCCGGGGCCAGCGCGGACGCGCCCAGGCAGAACGAGAGGGTGACCAGCGGCTGGAGGTTGTGGTTCTGGGCCGCCGTCGCCAGCGCGATCGCCGGGACGCCGACGGCGAGCGCGGCCACCCGCGCCGTGTTCGTCTCGGTGGCGTCGCGTACTCCGGTCCGGCCGCGTACCGCGTGGGCGACCAGGTCGTGGGCGAGCGAGTTGGCGCACGCCAGGGTCATCCCGGAGATGGAGGCCAGCAGCGTCATGAAGATCGCGGTGGCGACCGCCGTGAAGAGCAGGGTGCCGGCGGTCGAGGCGTGCGGGCCGACGAGCGCCTGGCTGGTCAGCAGGATGGACGTCCTGCCCTGCGGGTCCGCCGCCGTCAGGGCGCGCCGGCCGACGACGGCCGCCGCGCCGAAGCCGATCACGATGAGCGCGAAGCAGATCACCACGACGGCCGAGACCGCCCAGGAGAGCGAGCGCCGCACCGCGCGGGCGCTGCGGGCGCTGTACATCCGCATGGTGATGTGCGGCAGACAGGCCGCGCCGATCACCACCGTCAGCTGCGAGCTGACCATGTCCAGCGCGTCGCCGCCGAACTGCAGCCCGGAGGAGAGGTACGCCGGGCCCGCGCCGCTGCCCCGCGCCGCCTCGCCGAGCAGCCGCCCGGGGCTCCAGCCGTACCGGTTCAGGACCAGGGCGGCGACGGTCAGCGAGGAGAGGGCGAGGACGACGGTCTTGACCGCCTGGATGAACGCGGTGCCCTTCATACCGCCGATCGCCGCGTAACCGATCATCAGCAGCCCGAGCATCACGACGCAGCCGGTCTTGAACCGCGCGGTGTCGAAGCCCAGGACGAACGCGATGAGGTCACCCGCGCCGGCCAGCTGGACCACCATCAGCGGCAGCAGCGCGGCGAGCGTGACCAGGCACGCGGTGACCCGGACGGCGGGCCCGGGCGCCCGCCGCGCGAACGCGTCGCCCATGGTGAACTTGCCCGCGTTGCGCAGCGGTTCGGCCAGCAGGAACATCAGCAGCACCAGCGAAAGAGCCGTGCTCAGGGTGAGGACGAGACCGTCGTAGCCGGTCAGGGCGATGACCCCGACGGTGCTGAGCACGGTGGCCGCCGAGACGTAGTCCCCGGCTATGGCCAGGCCGTTGCGCAGCGGGGAGAGCGAGCGGTAGCCGGTGTAGAACTCGCCGAGGTCGTCGCGGTCGGGCGCGGTCATCACGCACAGGAGCAGGGTCACGGTGATCACCGTGATGAACGCGACCAGGGACATCGCCCGGGCGTCGGAGGCGAATCCGGTCATCGGGGGTCTCCGTCCGTGTACCGGCGGGCGTGTGCGGGCCGTTGCGCGGCCCGGTGGCGCAGCGCGGCGGCGAGCGGGTCGACGGTCCGCTGGGCGGTCCACTCGTACACGGCGGTCGCGGCCAGCGTCACGGGCAACTGGCAGATCCCGAGCAGCAGTCCGGCGGTGAGCCCACCGGACACGTGCCGGGAGAGGAGGCCCGGGGCGTACCCGGAGAGGAGGAGGAAGAGGACGAAGTACCCGAGGGCGGTGAGCGTGGAGACGCGTCGCAACAGACGGTAAGCGGTGCGGAGTTGGGGGAGGCCGGGGG
>NZ_JBJHPC010000589.1:0-4371 GCF_045257485.1 Streptomyces sp. YS-3
CTCCCGCGCCCACGCCGAGCCACGCGAGCACGAAGCCGCACACCCAGGCACCCGCACCTACCAAGCCGCGCGCCCCGAAGTCACCGACGCCGACCAGCCACCCCAGTGCGAAGGCCACTGGGTCCGTCCACTCCGGCAGTTGCGAGATCGTCTCCAACGCCGGCAACTGCTACAACGCGGGCCAGTTCTGCCGCAAAGCCGACCTGGGGCGGTCCACGCATGCCGCGAACGGGAGGACGATTCACTGCCGGATGGTGAGCGGCCGTCCCCATTGGCAGTACTGACACCTACTCGGGACCTGGTACTCGGGCACTGGGGCCTGTCGCGGCGCGGTCGCCGGGAACACCGAGGGGGGTCGCTTCGTTGACCCCAGGTCTGCCGCTCCACGCCGCGACCGAAGGAGTACCTTGCCCGATACGTCGCCCACCGTCACCGTGCCCCCTCTCCCGCCGCTCAGCGCCCAGGCGGAACACCTGATCGCCCTTGGTGTGCATCAGCTCGCGGGATTGCCCGCCGAGGCCCTGCGCGCCTTCGCCGGGGACGCCGGTCGCGCCGACAGCGATGCCCTGCTCGCCGTCCACCCGGACCGCGTCCCCGCGTCCGCCCTCGCACCGTTGCTGCGCCGCGAGGGCAAGCCCGGCTTCGTCGTCACCGACATGCCGGACGTCGATCACTTCGCCCCCTGCACCGTCGAGTTGCCCGACGCTCCCCTCTACCTCGTCACCGGCGTCGACCGCGGGGACCAGCTGGCCAACTGGAGCCCGGAAGAGGCCCTGCCCGCCCTCACCGCGGAGAACCGCACCCCGCTGCTGCTCACCGAAGGCATCCACTGGGTGCTCCAGCAGCCGGCGGCGCTCGAACGCAACCGCTGCTTCATGACCATCGGGTCCCGGCTGCGCAAGACCAACGGCTCCCTGGACGCCCGCACCCCCGCGATCTGGATCAGCAACGGCACAGGTCGGGACGGCCGTGACCGACGCGACGCCCCGAAGGTCGGCTGGTGCTGGTGGGGCAACCGCCACACCTGGCTGGGCTTCGCCTCCGCTGCGGACCGCAGGAGCTAGCTTTCGGCGGCGGGGCCCGGGGTGGGGTGTCGGTTGAACGCCCACAACGCCAGGGCAAGGCAGCTGAACGCGGCTCCCAGGGCACATACGGCTCCCCAGCCGGCCACCGTGTAGAGCGAGGTCGCGGCGATGGCACCAGTGGCGCTGCCGATCGAATAGAAGACCATGTATCCGCCGATCAACCGACTGCCCGCGCCGGGGTGCAGTGCGTAGATCAGGGTCTGGTTGGTGACATGGACCGCCTGTACGGCGAGGTCGAGAAGGATCACCCCGAGGAACAGTGCCCAGAGCGAGTCGCGGGTGAACGCCAAGGGCAGCCACGAGGCGGTGAGCAGGGTCAGGGCGGTGCCGGTGGTCCGCCGGGAGAGTCCGCGGTCGTTGAGACGGCCCGCCAGGGTCGCGGCCAGGGCGCCGGCGACACCGAGCAGCCCCAGCGCCCCGATCGCGCTGTGGGACAGGAAGTACGGCGCCTCGCTGAGGGGCAGCGCGACGCTGCTCCACAGGGTGCTGAAGGCGGCGAAGATCAGCAGACCGAACAGGGCCCGTAAGCGCAACAGCGGTTCCCGCGCGAACAGGCCGATCGTGGAGCGCAGGAGCTGTCCGTAGCGCAGGGCTGTCGTCGGCGCGTCACCGGGGCGCGGCAGCACGCGGTACAGGACCAGGGCGAGCAGAGCGGTGAGGGATGCCGAGGCGAGGTAGACGGAGCGCCAGCCCGCGAGATCGGCCAGGAGGCCGGATGCCGTGCGGGCGAGCAGGATTCCGCTGACCACACCACTGGTGACCGTACCGACGACGCGTCCACGCCCGGCGGGAGGGGCCAGGGACGCCGCGAAAGCCACCAGTGTCTGGGTGACGACCGCGAGAAGACCCATCGCGGCCATGCCCGCGAGCAGGATCGCCGCCGAGCGAGCGGTGGCTATCACGGTCAACGCCACGACCAGCAGCAGCAACTGGACCACGATGAGCCGTCTGCGGTCGACCACGTCGCCCAGCGGCACGAGGAAGAAGAGCCCCAGCCCGTAGCCGACCTGAGTGAGGGTGACCAGGCTGCCGACAAGCGCCGGACTCATGGCGAGGTCGTGGCCCATGGTCACCAGGAGCGGCTGGGAGAAGTAGACGTTCGCCACCGCGGCTCCGCAGGCGACGGCGAACAGGAGGACGACACCCCGGGGCAGGACGAACGCGGGGCCTACCTCACTCCGGTCCTCAGGCCGCTGTGTCGCAGCCTCACTGTTGCCGGGCATCAGCACTCCTCCAGATTCTGGTTTCATCTTGCTACCAGCCCTGACCGTAACTTTCTTGGTAGCATGTTGCAACCATCAGGAGAGTGAGGGACGCGGACGCCATGGTGACCAGGACGCGCTTCGACGACAGTGAATGTCCCGTCGCCCGGTCGGTGGACGCGATCGGCGACTGGTGGTCCCTGCTGATCGTGCGGGACGCCTTCGACGGAAGCCGGCGCTTCGGGGAGTTCCAGCGCAGCCTGGGCGTGGCGAAGAACATCCTCACCGCGCGTCTGCGCACCCTGGTCGACGGCGGTGTGCTCGAATCCGTCCCCGCGTCGGACGGCAGCGCCTACCGCGAGTACGTACTGACTCCCAAGGGCGAGGCGCTCTTCCCCGTCATCGTGGCACTGCGGCAGTGGGGCGAGCAGAACTTCTTCACCCCCGACGAACCGCACTCGGAGTTGGTCGACCGCCGAGAGAGGCGGCGTCTGCGCCCCCTGGAAGTGCTGTCCGCGGACGGGCGACGGCTGAACCCCGACGACACCACCGTCCACAAGGTCTCCGCCCAGTGAGATGAGCGGGGCCCGGCCCCGGCCCCCACCGGCCGCTCTGCCGCTGATTCCGCAGCCGGGTGGGGTGCACGACGGTCGCACAGGGGCAGCTCTCGTGGCTGTCTGAAGGCGCGTCGGAGCCTCCAGGGATGGGCCGTGCGAATCCGCCCGCCCGCGTCCCCCTACGCTGGTGCCTGCCACGGGGCGGATCTTGGACGTGCGACGAAGGAGCGTGACAGGTGACGGGGGCGAACGGCGCGGAGCTGGTCGGAGTAGTGCTGGGCGGGCGGTACCGCGTGACCGCGATGATCGGGCGCGGTGGCATGGGTGTGGTCGCCCGGGCGGTGGACGAGCTGCTGAACCGTGAGGTCGCCGTCAAGGTCGTACGGACCTACACCGACGCCTCCCCAGCCGAACTGGCCGATCTGCGGGTCCGGATGCAGCGGGAGGCGCAGGCCGCGGCCCGTATCCGGCACAGCGGTGTGGTCACCGTGCACGACGTGGTCGAGGAGCAGGGGCTGCCGGTCATCGTCATGGAGCTGGTGGACGGGCCCTCTCTCGACGACGTGCTGGCGGAGCGCGGCTCGCTGGACCCGCGCGAAGCGGCGGCGATCGGCGCCAAGTTGATGGACGCGCTCGACGCGGCACACCGTGCCGGGGTCTTGCACCGGGATGTGAAGCCCGGAAACGTCCTCCTTGAACGAAGCGGCCGGGTCGTCCTCACCGATTTCGGCATCGCCAGCATGGAGACCACCGGCGAGGACGCCTTGGCCAAGCTCACCCAGAGCGGTCAGATCGTCGGCTCCCTCGACTATCTGCCCCCGGAGCGCGCACAGGGCCGGGAGCCGGGTGCCGCGTCGGACATCTGGGCGCTCGGTATGACGCTGTACGCGGCGGTGGAGGGCTCCGCGCCCTTCCGCCGTACGTCGGTGTGGTCCACGCTGGCGGCGATCGTCGGCGAGCCGCTGCCGGCGCCGCGGCGAGCCGGGCCGCTCACCGCGGTGCTCCAGGCTCTGATGGCCAAGGACCCGCTGCAACGGCCCAACGCCGCGCAGGCGCGCGAAATGCTGGAAGCGGTCGCCGGGGGTGGGACGGCGGACCCCGCGCCGGCACCGCCCCTCCAGCACGGCACCCCGCCCGGCTTCGGTCCCGCCGCGGCTCCGTTCCACCAGCCGGCCCCCGAGCCCGTGGTCGCCTACACGCCGCCGACCGACGTCTACGGCGGCCCGCCGCGGCCAGGTGGGGCGCCGAGTACGGTCGGTGGTCACGGCGGCCGTCCCGAGGCCAGTACCACGATGGTCCGCGGGCGCAGCCGTCGCACCCGTACCGTTGTCGCGGTCGCGGCCGCAACCGTCCTCGCCTGCGGCGGAGCCGCCTACGCCCTGGTGGACATGCGGGGCGACGGGGACGGCGGCGGGACGGACGCGGCGCATTCCCCGGCGAGCGGTGCCACCGGCGGTGWCATGGCCGACACGACCGGCGGCCCCACGTTCCCGGGGGACCTGACGTCCATCGGCCCCAACGAGAGTC
>NZ_JBJHPC010000590.1:0-4367 GCF_045257485.1 Streptomyces sp. YS-3
CTGCCCGCCGCCGTTAGCGCCCCCGCACCACCGGGGTGCCTCACCCCAGAAAGCACGCGTTGACCTCCACCACCGGCTCAGGCCCGCTGCTCACGCAACGCCACGTGGCCCGGCTGCTTTTCGGCACGCTGATCGGCCGCCTGCCGGGCGGCATGGCTCCCGTCGCCATCCTCCTGCTCGTCACCGACCAGGGCGGCTCACTGAAGGCGGGCGGGCTGCTGTGCGCGCTGTACGGACTGGCGTCCGCCGTCGGGCAGCCGGTCCTGGGCCGCATGGTCGACCGACGTGGACAGAGTCTGGTCACCGGCACCGCGGTCCTGCTCACCACGGTCTGCCTGTTGAGCCTGTCGGTGGTGGAGGTCGCCGCTCGGCCGGGCCCCGCGGCCGGTCTCGTCGCGCTCGCCGGGATGAGCACTCCGCCACTGGAGGCGGGGCTGCGGGCCCTGTGGCCCGTGGTCCTGCCCGACGAGGCACGCCGTCGGGCCGCGCTCGCCCTCGATACCGGCGCCCAGGGGCTGATCTACGTCACCGGGCCCCCGCTGGTCGCCGTGCTGTCCACGACGACCGGGCCGCGCACCGCGATGGTGGTGAGCGCCGCGCTGGGGCTGGTCGGTGCCGCAGTGGTGCTGAGCGCCGCGCCTTCCCGCCACTGGCGCCCCGCCCCCAAAGCCCACCGCACCGGGATGGTCGGGCCCCTGGCCCATGCAGGGCTGCGGTGGCTGTTCATCGCGGTGAGCGGCGTGGGTTTCGCCCTGGGCGCCATGAACGTGTGGGCCGTCTCGCTCGCCGACACCCCCGGCATGGATCTGCTGTCCGGACTGATCCCCGCAGCGCTGTCCACCGGCAGCCTCGTCGGCGGCTTCCTGTACGGGCGCCGGGTCTGGCCGGGCACGCTCACTGGACAACTCCTCGCGTCATCCCTTCTGTTCGCCGCCAGCTGGGTGCCTTTGGTAGCGGCCACCGGGCCCGTCTCGGCCGTGACGCTGGCGGCAGTCCCGGGCCTGTTGCTGACCGCCGTGATCACCTCGGCGTTCCTGATCGTGGACGCCCTGGCCCCGGCCGGCACCACGACCGAGGCGTACGCCTGGCTGATCGCCGCCGTCGGCACCGGCCAGGCCGCCGGGACCGCCGTGGCCGGCGCGCTCGCCGAGCGCCCCCACGTCGGTGCGGGCCTCCCCGCGGCCGGCGCTGGCCTCACTCTGATCGTCCTGCTCGCCGCCCACCGCCACCTCACTGTTCCCGGCGCTGGCACACGCCGCCGCGGCCGGCACCGCCGCACCCCGGCACACGCGGCCCGCTGAACTCCCTCTACTTACATGGAGGTTCGGCTATGGCCGTCGTTGGTACACCCGGCTGTCGGAACCTGCGGAAAGGCGAGTCAGGTAGCTGCGGGACGGTGAGGCCCGCCCTGGAGCATGTCGGCAGTCATTGCCCATCGTTCGTGGTCCAGCCACGCACCGTCGATGTGCTGGAACCTCCGGGCCGCCTCGTCTTCGCCCAACACCCCACCGCTTTCCCGCCCCCACGATAGGAGATCCGCCTTGCCAGAAGCACCCGCAGAGCCCTTCATGACGATCCGGCACGCCATCACCGGCGAGATCACCACCACCGGCTACAACGCCGCCGCCCGGCGGATCCTGCTCCAGGACGGCTTCGAAGAGGCGCCAGTCTGCACCTGCCGGGCGACGGAACCCGGTACGGAGCAGACTCACGGGCCTGCTCGGCAGCCAGCGAGCTGCTCGTCGCCGACCACCCCGTGCCCCTGGACCGAGCCCTCGGTCGGCCGGTGAGCGCTGACGGTACGCGCCGGGCCCGGTCGTCGCTGTCGGCACAGTCCGTGATCCGCTCCGAGAGCGGCCAGCTTCTCCAGCGCATCGCCAACCACTCCCGCACCCGCACCCGCACCCGCACCTGTTGAAGGATCCTCGTTTTGACCACACCCGGAACGCCTACCGGTCCAGCGCGCACCAAGGGCGGCGAACTGCGGGCCAAGGTGGCCCGACTGCTGGCCGACCGGCCGGCGGACACGCTCACCATCGGGCACATGGCCAGGCAGCTGGGCCACTCCCATGGCGCCGTCCGCAACGCCGCCCTCACCCTGGTGCGACGCGGCGAGGCCGACCAAGGCGGAAGCGGGCAGCCGGAGTTCCGTGCGAATGCGAAGACTGCCGCAGCCGCGCAGACCGCTGTGATCAGCCCACCGGGCACCCACTCTCCCCGGGCCCAGGCGGCCACGGCGCGCACGACCATTCCCGCAGCAGCCGCTCCCAGGCAGACCGGCCCGATCCGCCGCGCGGGGGGCCAGATCTACCATCCCCGGGAGCTGGCCGATCTGCCCGACGTTGAGGCGTTGAACCGCTTGCGCGACGCCGACGTGCCGGTGCTGCTCTACGGCCCTCCGGGTACCGGCAAGACGAGTCTGGTCGAGGCGGCGTTTCCGGACCTGCTCACCGTCGCCGGTGACGGCGACACCACGGTCGGCGACTTGATCGGCGAGTACACACAGGACGACGCGGGGGCCTACGTCTTCCAGTACGGTCCGCTGGTCACCGCGATGACCGAGGGCCGCGCCCTGCTGATCGACGATGCCACCTTGATCTCACCGAAGGTCCTGGCGGCGCTGTATCCCGCGATGGACGGGCGCAGGCAGATCCAGGTCAAGGCCCACAAGGGCGAGACCATCAAGGCCGAGCCGGGCTTCTACGTGGTGGCGGGCCACAATCCCGGCGTCCACGGGGCGGTTTTGACGGAGGCGCTCGCGAGCCGGTTCAGCGTGCAGATCCAGATCGGCACGGACTATGACCTCGCGCTGGCGCTGAGGATCGATGCGCGGGTGGTCCGGGTCGCCCGGCATCTCTCCCGCCAGGTCGAGCTCGGCGAGCTTGGCTGGGCTCCCCAACTGCGAGAGCTGCTCAGCTACCAGAAGACCGAGGCCGTCCTCGGCACCAAAGCAGCCCTCGCGAACCTGGTCGGCATCGCCCCTGTGGAGGATCGCGACGCCGTCGCCGCTGCCGTCATCAAGGCTGTCGGCGTCAAGGAGGTCCGCCCCCTCACCCTCGGCAAGCAGCTTTCTGCCTCGGCCGTCCGGCAGCCCGCGGGCAGCACCGGCTCCGCGCACCGGGGACGGTCGCGATGAGCGCCCACCGCCACGTCCAGTCCACGCCAGACGATGCTGCCGAGCTCGCGCGATGGGACGACGACGGCGCGCCGCCCGCGCAACCCCGTTCCTCCCCGGCCGCGTGGCTGCGCGTGGGAGCCGAACTCGGCGATCGGCTGGTCGCCCTTTCCGGCCGCCAGGACCTCCTCGTCACCTGCCGCCCCGGCACACGTAGCGGCGCACCGGCCGCGTTCTTCCCCGCTCTGGGAGAGGTCGAGTTCGACGCCGGCCTGTTCGCCCCGCTTAAGCCCCACGAGATCCATCCGCGGATCGTGGGCGACGAGGAGCGGTATCCCGCCGCCTGGGGAGTGTTCGTCCACGAGGCCGCGCACGCGGCCCACTCCGTCTGGACGGAGCCTGCCGGAGCGGACCCCCGGGCCGTCGAGGCCGCGCTCCTGCTGGAGGAGAGCCGGGTCGAAGGCGCACACCTCATCGCCCGGCCCACGGACCGCACGTACCTGCGCACCAGTGCCCGCACGCTGGTCATGCCCGACATCGCCCACCCCACCCTCCAAGGCATCGAGCACGCCGCCAGCGTGGCGGCCCTGATCCTCGGCCGCCGTGACGTCGGCATCCTGGACGCCGGCGAGACCCGGGCCGTCGCCGACCTGTGCGAAAAGGTGCTGGGCGCAGACCTGCTGGCCACCCTCACCCGCATCTGGACCGCAGCCCACCAGTGCGCCGACCACGACGCCACGACCATGCTCGCGCACGGTCAAGAATGGTGCGACGCTCTGGCCACCGCGGCCCCTGCCCTGCCCGTGCCGGAGAACCTCGCCGATCTGCTGTCCGGCGCGGTGGCAGTGGTCATGGACAGCGCGGCAGCAGCCGACGCCGCCGACCTCGCGGCACAGGCCGCAGCGACCAACGCCATGGCCACCCGGTCAAGGGCACAGGCCAACGACCGTGCCCAGCAAGCCAGTCGGCGACGCCAGGCCGCCGCCACCGCGAGGTCCGTCTTCAACTCCGGCGGCGGCACCGTCAACCCCGACGGCACACCCGCGCCCTACAGCAACCCTGTCACCGGCACCCGTCGGCCTACCGCCGCCGAGAAGAGTGCCGCAGCTCGCCTGAGCCGCGCGCTGCGAGCCGCGGCCTACCGCGAGCGAACCGAGGAGCGGACCACCAGCCCCACCCCGCCCGGCCGCCTCAACATGCGCGCGGCCCTCGCCCGCGACGCTCAGCGCGCGGCTCAGGCGAGCTGCGGCAC
>NZ_JBJHPC010000060.1:0-20596 GCF_045257485.1 Streptomyces sp. YS-3
GCTCCGCAACGCCAACAGCGGCAAGTGCCTGGAAATCGGCAACTCCAGCAAGAGCGATGGCGCCCGCGCCCAGCAGTGGGACTGCGCCGGACAGCCCGCCGCCACCTGGCAGTTCCGCCCCACCACCGACGGCCTCTACGAGATCGTCAACGCCAACAGCGGCAAGTGCCTGGAGATCGACAGCTCCAGCAAGARCGACGGCGCCCGCGCCCAGCAGTGGACCTGCACCGGYGCGGCSACCCAGCGCTGGACCSTCCAGTCCGCCGSCRRCACYGTSGGCCTGAACATCACCAACGCCAACAGCGGCAAGACCCTYGAAATCGCCGACGCCAACACCGCCAACGGCGCCTTCGCCCAGCAGTGGACCCACAACCCCGACCCCACCTACCCCACCCAGACCTGGAACCTGTAGCCCCTGAGCCCATCAGCGCTCACACGGCCGGTCGCCTCTCCGCGGAGGTGGCCGGCCGCACTCGTTCGCGCGCCAACCCGCCTCGGGCCTCAGACCGCACCCGGCGGACGCCCCGATTCGGCATCGGCCAGGCGCCTGCCGTTGGCGCGCCGAGCTTCTTCGAGTTGGTCTTCGAGGATGACGATGCGGCAGGCGGCCTCGACGGGAGTGCCGTGGTCGACGAGTTCGCGGGCGCGGGCGGCGATACGTAGTTGGTGGCGGGTGTAGCGGCGGTGTCCGCCCGGCGAGCGCAGTGGGGTGATGAGGTGGTGTTCGCCGATGGCGCGGAGGAAGCCCTGGGTGGTGCCGAGTATTTCGGCCGCGCGGCCCATGGTGTAGGCGGGATAGTCATCGTCATCAAGGCGGCTGATCGAAACGTCTGCTGTCATTGCACCTCTCTCATGGACCATGGAATACGTGGAGGGGCCCGGGTGCCGTACCGGCACCCGGGCCCCGAAGGAACTGCTACACCATCTGCCGACTTTGATACTGCGTCGGCCTTCTGTTTCCGCCGCCCCGACCGAGAAGGTGTCGGGGGTACGGGGATCGCGGTTGCTTGACCGGAGACCACCTCACTATCGATGTCCTGCGGTACCCGGGCTCTGTAATGCCCGCCCGGGCGATCCTGATGGCGTCCAATCCCTCCGTTCTTCCCTCTGGGATCAATCACTTACTGGTACTGCGAACTACTGGTGATGCGGGTACTGCTGTACTGCTCATACTGCTGAACTGCTCTTACTGCTGTACTGCGAACTGCTTGTCCTGCTGGTGTTGCGTACTGCCGGCGGCCTGTCCCAGCGCCGCTCGTCGGCAGCCAGCCCCGTCGCCCGTCCTGCATCTGCTCCGGCTTGGAACCCCACTGCCGAACTTCCCCGGTGCGTGCGCCCGCAGCCGACGCCTTCACCGGGATACCACTGAACTGAACTTCACTGCGGAGTACTGCGAACCGCATTTACCACTGTTTTCCTGCGGTACTGCTACTGGCAGCCCCTGATCACCGCGGGCCACCCGGTCCGGTCGCCAGTCCCGTCGCCGTCCTGCAACCGCTATGGCTTCGACACTCCACCACCGCACCGTCCTGCGAACTGCAACTACTTGAACTGCGGTACTGCGGGTACTGCTGCCCGGCAGTTCGTCTCTGCCGGGCCCTGCGTCTCTCTGCGTTACGAGAGAAACCATAACCACACCAGCACCCAATGTCTACTCCGGCCGACATAGATTTTCGGGCGCGGGGTCATCAGGTAGTCGTCACCGGGCGCCACCAGGGCAGATGTCGGCCGCCCTGCGGCTCCGGCCCGGAGGGAGGGGGTCGGCGAACAGCCCGAAGGTCGCACTCTCCGCCCCCGCGCACAGTCGACTGGGCGAGAAGTGCGGGTGACTCGGCGGCGCCACGGGCGTTGAATGACGCATGACGACCACGACAATCCGGCGCAGGCCCGTCATCGGCGCGCAGCGCGGCGCCGGCAGCGCGGCCCCTCTGCCCGAACTGGAGCCCATCTTCACCGAGCTCGCCCGTCGGTGGGAGACGACCGGTCGCCTCGTCCCCGGCCGCCACGACGAGGAATGGGCCATTCTCACGCGCCCGTACCCTTGGCCGAACTATCGCCCGCGGTGACAGCCGCCCGGGCCTCCGCGAGCGGACACCAGGCCGTCGATCACGGCTCGCACCGCGCCACCGCGCCCGACTGTCGGGGGGGAGGGCCGGACTGTCAGGACCGGTCCCGGCGGGCCTGCCGGCTCTCGGCTGCCCGTCCGGTGTACAGCCTCGCGTAGACATCGCCCGCGAAGCTCATCATCTGGGACTGGAGGGGGCCGGTCATGGTCGCGTACCGCTCCGCGTCGCGGGCCTCGCGTCCCCCGCCGGGCGGGCCGCTGAGCAACCATTCCTCCACGTCGTCGATCAAGGCCTGATGGGTCGCGTAGAGGGCGTCGGTCAGACGCGTGACCATGGCCTGCTCCTGGTCGGAGAGCATGAGGCGAAGCAACCACTCGGCTGCCTGCATCTCACGTATCCGGTCGTGCACCGCGGCTCGCTTCTCCTGCAACTGCGCGTCTGTTCCGCGCACGCCGGCACGCTCGCGCAGATGGTCCCGTACGACCCGCATCTGCCGACGCGTGTTGTCCACGGCCAGGATCAACGCCGAGCATGCGGCGCGCTTCTGGGCGGTCGTCTCCGCATCGTGCTGGGCGTCGTGCTGCACCTGGGCCAGCTCCATCTGCGTACGCGCGTGAAGGCGCGTTCCGGCCCAGGACGTGAGCGCTCCGACGACCGCTCCACTGGCGCCCAGCCCCGCGCCGACCACCACAGCCCACTGTCCGTCCATGCCCCGACGTTAGGGCGAGGACCGCCGGGGTCGGGCGGGATCGCGGAATCGGGGCACGTTCCGTGCCGACTGAACGTAAGGGTGACATTGAGGGTTTTTGTCCCATAAGTCCCACAAGCGGAACGGAGGAGTCATTCGCTATGGTGCCTGCTCGACAGAGCCGGGGAAGATCGGGCGCGGGCGCTTTCGTCCGGGTCCGTCGCAGCAGGGAGAGGCGCATGGACGCGATCGAGACGGTGCTGCAGAAAGCGCTGACTATTGAAGGCGCCACCGGCGTGGCCGTGGTCGATTTCCACCAGCGCCGCGTCCTGGGCTCCCTGGACCGCGGCAGCGGGCTCGACATGGACAAGGTCGCCTACGGCGACAGTGACGTCATGCGCGCCAAGCTCTACACACTGGAGCTCCTCGGGTACGCCTCCGACAGCGTCGAGGACATCCTCATCACCCTACAGAGTGAACTTCACATGATTCGCCCCCTCCCTCGTTTGCGTGAAGACGGACTCTTCATCTACCTCGTACTCCAACGCGACCAGACGCCGCCCCTGGACGAGATCCGCCGACAGCTGCACGCCCTGGAACCTCTGCTGGAGCTTTAGGCACCCGTACGCACACCCGTACCCATACACATCGCCGGCGTGACCCAGGTCCACCTGTGAAGGTCGCGCCCCGGGAGCGGTCTCAGACTCGGCCCCTCGCAGCCTCCAGGGCTTCCTTGACCTCCCGCACCACGCGCGCCGCGTCCTCGGCGTTGTTCACCACATCCGTGTCGTTCATATCGACGACGAGGACCTCGCTGGCCGAATAGTGCTGGTGCACCCAGTCGTCATAGCCGGACCACAGCGTCCGGTAGTACTCGACGAGATGCTCGTCCTGCTCGAAATCGCGGCCCCGCAGCCCGATACGGTGCAACACCGTCCGGAAGTCCGCCTTGAGGTAGACCATGAGGTCGGGTGCCTTGCGGTACGGCAGGCCCTCGATCTCGCGCATCATCTCGCCGAGCAGTCCCTCGTACACCCGCATCTCGAGGGAGCTGATCCGGCCCAGGTCGTGGTTGACCTTCGCGAAATACCAGTCCTCGTAGATGGACCGGTCCAGGACGTTGTCGCCCTGCTTGTACGCCTCCTTGATCGAGGCGAATCGCGTCTGAAGGAAGTAGAGCTGCAGAAGGAAGGGGTAGCGCTTGGCCTGGATCTCCTCGGGGCTCGCCGTGTAGAACAGCGGAAGGATCGGATTGTCATCCACGCTCTCGTAGAAGACGCTGCTGCCCAGCTCCTTGGCGAGCAGTTCGGCAACGCTCGTCTTGCCGATCCCGATCATGCCTCCGACGCAGATCACTGCCATACCTCACTTCTCCCCGGGGGGTCCTCTGTCCGCGGGCGGATGGCCGGGCGGGCTGGGCGGCCCACATCACCCGGACACATGCCGACGGGGCCGTTCGTTCGCTCGCCGTGGTCATGCTCAGCCTCACGGGGTCCTCGCCCAGGCCAAGGAACCGACGCGGTCTGTCGTCCCCCACCAGGCGGGGACCAGCCTCCTCGCAGGGGCCACGCCCGACGACGAGCCCCCCTCCGCGGCTGCCCTGAAGCATAAACGGCGATCCACCCCACGCCCGCCAGAGCACCGCCGCCCCCCGCGCCCGCCAGTCGACACATCGACGGCGCCGGGCATCAGGCATCGAGCATCAGGGCATCAGGGCATCAGGCAGAGCACCTCAGTGCCCGGCGATTCTCAGGCGCGTGGCCCAGTTCGATGAGCCGTTCGACACCCCGGTAGCCTTCGTCCTCATGACCCGCGCTTGGATCCTGCCGGTGTTCCTGCTGCTCTGCGGCTCTGCCATCGCGGTCAGGCTGCTGTCCAGCGGGTCCCCCGCCCCCGCCGCAGCGATCCTGCTGGTGTTTGTGCTGCTCGCCTGGGCGAACTCGCCTCTGATCTTCCCGAGGTCGATCGATGCCCTGGAGGCGCAACGCCTCAGCCTGAGCGACGGCCGACCGGTCGTCTACTGACGGCCGGGCTGCACGTACTGTCTGCGGCTGCGCATCCGCCTGGGCCGCGGTGCCCGACAGCTGCACTGGGTCAATATCTGGCGGGACCCGGCCGCGGCAGCGGCGGTGCGGGCGGCCAACGACGGCAATGAGACCGTGCCGACCGTCTTCGTGGCGGGCCGGCCGCATACCAACCCCGATCCTGCATGGGTACGGGAGCAACTGGTCCACCGCCCGTGATCGGGGCAGGCGCCTCGTGAGCCCGGACGTATCCGGGCGAGGACGGGGTAGGGCACGTACACGAGGCGCCGTCGGCGCGTCGCTGTTGACCGCGCAGGAGGAGAGCCGATGACGTACCAACAGCCACTGCCCGACCCCGAGTCGGCGGTGGAGGGACCCACCGAGGCCGAGCACGCGGGGCGGGCGGCGGTACGTCGCCAGGCCCAGGGGATGACCCATCACGAGGCGGCCAAGGCGTTCCACCGGCTGGCCGCGCGTGCGGACAGTCCGGCGCCGGAGGACATCGGGGACCCGTCGGCCCAGCCGGACGGTGGCCGCCGGGCCGCCGAACTCGCCGAGTGGGAACGCATCGTGGACCAGCTCGCCGTCCACGCGGGCACCTACGACGTCGAGTTGGACCCGTACGTCCAGGGGGAACGCGCCGCATCCCACGAATCGTAGGGGTGATCCGCCTCGGATCAGTGCGCGTCTTGATGGGCGTACGCGGGCGTAGTTTCGGGTTCCGCCATCGCCGCCAGTTCGTGTGCCACGGCGTCGGCGATCAACTGGGAGTCGTGAGCGCGGAGGTGGCTGACCACCGTGAGCATGTAGGCGTCAGCGGTCTGGACGAGGGTGAGGTTCGCCGTCCCGGGCGTGGAGACCGCGGGCAGGGGGGCGATACCCGTCAAGCGACGGCTGTGCAGATGGCTCGGGTTGTCACGCCATTTGAACGCGGTGCACACCGTTGTGGTGACTTCGGGCCGCACCATGCGTTTGGCCAGTGCTGTCGTCAGGGCGGGCACCGCTCGTACGAGACCGTCCACGACGGGTAGAACCGTGGTGTGGGCCCGGCCGCGGCTGGGAAAGGCGGCCATGAGTTCTTGGCACGCGTGCAGGCGCCCGGCCGGGGAGTCGATGCCGACGGGCAACGGCATACGGATGCCGGTGATGAAGTTGCCCAGTTTCTGCGTCTCGTACCGGCCGCGCAGGTCCACGGGCACCGTCGCGTAGACCGAGGCGGGGCCTTGTGGCCAGGACGCGGACGCTGTGCTGTAGCAGGCGGGGAGGGCGCCGGCCACGGCGCCGAGGAGCAGTTCGTTCAGGGTTGCGCCACGTCCGCCGGCCGGGAGGCGGCGGGCCGAGCGCATGACGTCCGGATCCAGTCGGCTGACGGCGACGGACGGACGGAAGTCGCCGGGTGTTACCGGCAGGGGCTCACCCAACACGTTGTTTTCACGGAACTCCCTGAACAGTGCGGCGGGACCCACGCGCTGTCGCGGTGTCTTGGCGATCTCCCCCGGGGGGCGACTCCTTGTGGGCGGGGCCTCGTCCATCAGGAGACGCAGAAGAGTCTCCAGGGAACTGCCGTCAAGAAGTGCGTGGTGGGTCAGCAGCACCAGGCCCTGTTCCCCGGTGGGAGCGGCTTTGGGGAGCAGAAGCTGCCACAAGGGCCGGTCGGACGGCAGCCGCTGACTCACTGCCGTCGTCAGGAGTGGTTGCAGTTCCTGGTCGGAGGCGGTGACATGGCGAGCGGGGTCGAACGGCTTTCCCGCATCCCAGCGGTGACCGGACAACGCGGCCGGCCCTCGGGGCTTTTTGAGGATCTGCCGCATTCGCTCCAGGCCTCCCCAACGCTCGCTGAGGCGAGCCCGGAGTTCAGCCAGGTCGAAGGGGTCTCCGGTGAACAGCGCGGCAACGCCGATCGTCCCGGGCAGCCCGCTGCGCACGTAGGCTTCATCAATTCCCGACAGCCCCATGTGACGCCCCTTTTGCTCTGTAGCGCTCTGTATCGTTCTGTATCGCCCTGACGTGGTACCGGGGCCCTGAGCCGGGCCCTCACCAGCGGCTGCCGCAGCCTGCCTGGATTACCGACGTCGGGCAGAGGTCTGCCAGGTCAACGCTGGGCCGCGTCGAAGACGACGCAGGCGTTGTGCCCTCCGAAACCGAAACTGTTGCTGATCGCGGGCCCGGCCGAGAGCTTGCGGGGCTCAACGACGACGTCCAGCTCGCACTGGGGGTCGAGCCGCGTGAGATGGGCGGTCGGAGGTACCAGCCCCTCGTGCAGCGACAGAGCAGTGATCACGGCTTCCAGCGCACCCGCCGCCCCGAGAGAGTGCCCGGTGACCGACTTGGGGGCGGTCACCGGTACCGCGCCGGGGCCGAAGACGGCGGTGATGGCGCGGGCTTCCGCCTCGTCGTTGAGCAGGGTGCCGGTGCCGTGTGCGTTGACGTGGGTGACGGCGTCAGCCGTGGTACCCGCGTCGGCAAGCGCCTGCTCCATACATGCTCTCGCTCCGGCCCCGTCGGGCCGCGGTGCCGTGATGTGGTGGGCGTCGGATGTGCACCTGTAACCGATGAGGGTGGCGTAGATACGGGCGTTACGGAGCAGGGCGAGGTCCAGCCGTTCGAGCACCAGGAACGCCGCCGCCTCGGCGATGAGGAAGCCCTGCCGGTCCGCGTCGAACGGCCGGGAAGCACGGGCCGGATCCTCACACTCGGTGATCATGGCGCCAGACCGTCCGAAGGCAAGTGCGGTCGACGCCGTCAGCGCGCTGTCATGACCACCGGCCACGACAGCGTCGGCGCGCCCGGTGCGGATCAGCTGCAGGGCCTCACCCACGGCGTACGTACCCGAGGCGCATGCCATGGACAGGGTCAGCGTGGGGCCGGTGACGCCACACTTGGCGCTGATCCAGTACGCGGCGGCATTGGGCATCAGCCGCGCCGGGTAGAGCACATCGGGCTGCCCGAGGCCCTGCTCCTGGCTGATCACGCCGCCATAGATGGTGCCGGTGACGACCGCCCTGCGGTCGGCAGGCGTGTGCAGGCCTCCCGCGTCCATGACCGCGTCCATGGCGGCGCAGACCGCCATCTGCACGGTCCGGTCCGTCCGCCGTACCTCCTTCACCGCAAGGTAGCCCTCGGGTGTGAACCCCGGCACGGGGCAGGCCGGAAACACGACGGTGCCCTCGTCGTCGAAGGTGTGCAGCGTGGCCGTGGAGCGGCCGTGCAGCAGGTTCTGCCACAGCTCACTCGTTGTTGATCCGGCCCCGCAGCGGACCCCCAGGCCCGTCACCGCGACCGCGTCCCTGAGGGTCATCCAGCCACCGCGCCGGGAACTCGTTGGGCGCGCAGCGTCGCGACGAGCGAGGCGACGTCGCCGACGGTGGACACCGCCGCGCGGTCGGCCCCCCTGAGGGACACGCCGAAGCGCTCTTCCGAGGCGACCTGCAGTTCGTTGATGTCCAGGCTGTCGGCTCCGAGATCCGCGACGAGCCGCGCGTGCGGTACTACCGCCTCCAGCGGCACGGACATGACGTGCGCGCAGAGAGTGCGCAACTCAGCCCATACATCTACGTGTTCTGGTTCCACGGTGCTTTTCTTTCTTCTGGTGGCGTCATGCCGGGCAGGGCCCGTCTGCGGCAGCGCTGCGGGCGCTGGGGTGCCGCTGACCGCCACAGCGCAACCGACACCGCTCAGCACCGTTCGGCATCTGCGGTCGTAGTCACAGAAGGCAACGAGAGTCACCGGTGGAAGTTACGATGCGGAGCACGCACCGGGCATCGACATGCTCGCTGGCGTAGTCCAACTTCACCCCGTGGTGGCTGCGTTGGCATTGGCCTTCGGTGCCATACCCGGCGACTGTACGGGCGGCTCGGTGTCAACCGGTGTGCTGCGATGGTGTGCTGGCCACCTGAGCCGGGGCGCTCGGGTCGGGCCTGCCGATGCGGGCGAGGGACGTCAGTTCGCGTACGAAGGCGTCGGCCAGCGCTTGGGCATAACCGGCGGGAGTGTGGCTGACCACGCAGAGCGTGAAGACCCCCGCGCAGTCCGTCAGGACCAGGTTGACACTCCCCCGGCCCTCTGCCGGCGCCAGCGGAATCACCCGCTCCAGCGGCGCCCCGCTCAGGGACCACGGGCCTCGGGGCCAGCGAAGCGCCGTACACAGCACGGGGTTCCAGCTGGGTGAGTTGGCTCGCTTGGAGAGCCGGCGCAGCGCCCAGGGGCCCAGCCGGGAGGCGGCCCCGATCACGCGAGCGATGGTCTCCGCACCATTTCCGAAGACTGAAGCGGCCAGTAGAGCTCGGCATGCCGCCAGGCGCTCTCCGGGGCTCTCGACCGTCAGGGGGAGCGGCACCCGCACCACCGAGACGATGTTGCCCAGCGTCTCGTCCTCCTGCGGTGTGCGCAGGTCCACGGAGAGCACGCCGTACAGCGGGCGGTGGCGGATCCCGGGCCAGGCGTCCGGGTCGCCGTGGACAGCCCGGAGGGCACCTGTGGATGCCGCCAGCAGTAGCTCGTTGAGGGTGGCCCCGAGCCCCGGCAGGGCCCGGCGGGCCGCACGTACCGTATCGGTGTCCAAGTCCACCCAGGTCAGGTCCCTCGTCGGACAGGGCGCTTCGGAAGGCAGCGGCAGGGCCTGTCCGGAACTCAACAGGAGGAGCAGTCGATCGGTACCGCTGATCCGGTGGTCCGCCAACTGCCCTTCTGAGCGGGCTGCTTGAAGTCTGCGAGCAGCCGTCGCCCTGGCAGCGCTGAGCTTGTCGCCGTGACTGGATCCGCCGTCGAGGAGCTTGCTCAGCAGGGTCTCGAAGGAGCGTCCGTCCATGAGGGCGTGATGGGCGGACAGTACGAGTGCGAAGCGCTCATCCCCGTCGGGCCGGGGCTCCAGGCGCACAAGCCGCAACCACCAGGGGGGCAGCCCGCCGGGCACGGGCTGGGTGACCAGCCTGCCGAGCAGGTCCGCGAACGCCCTGTCGTCGAGGCCGCCGTCCCCGCACTGCCCCTCGGCGTGGACATCGAGGACATGCGTGCGTACGTCGAAGTCATCGAGCGGCAACCAGCGGTGCCGACGCAGCCAGAGGTGCCGGGCGGGCCGCAGCAGAGTCCGGTGCAGCAGCGGAATGCCGCTCCAGCGCTCAGCCACACGCTCACACAGGTCGTCGAGGCTCGGCGGCGGCCCCGTGAACAGAACGGCCATTCCGCTGGGAGGCTCGGGGAGCGCGCCCGTGCCGCAGAGAAACTCCTCGACAGGCGCCAGGGCGGTGCTGATTTTCATGCGTTGACCTGCTCGCTTTTCGCGTGGTCGTGCTCGTGTTGGTGCTCTGGCAAGGAAGGTGACGGCAGAGGGGACACCGAGTCGACGGCCGGGGCGGGCGGTCCGGGCGTCTTCGGAGTCCTCGCGCCACAGGACCGCGCGGCCCTGATCACGGCCCAAACCCGGCTGCCGCCACGCCCGCTATGTCACGGCACCGGCACCTCGGCGTCGACGCCCGACGAGGCGTCGATGACCGCGGCGATCTGGCCCACCGTCGTGTCCAACGTGATCTGGCTCTCATGGAACCGCAGACCGGTCCGCTCCTCCAGCGCGACGGCGAACAAGACCTGCCCGAGCGAGTCCAGGTCCACGTCCTCCATTGTGGCGTCGGGCGACAACTGACCCTCCACGCACTGGAATTCGTTTACGAGAACGTTTACCACTGTGCCGTATCCCTGGCCCATCACATCTCCTGGTGACATCATTCGAACCCCCCGGTTTCCCGCCCCCCACGACTCCCCATACTCACGACGCAACCCGGCAGAAACAGCCGTCCTGGGGCGTTTCACCTATACGAGGTAGTGGGTTGCCGTTTCCAGCGCCGCTCGACGCCTTCCGGTCCGTACGTCCGACCGACCGACCTGGCGGTAACCGTCATTGAGGGGCATCCCACTCCACGAGCAGCCGTGACAGCCCACGGGTGAGCAGGCCTTCTTTCCACACCACCGGTTCGGCTGGTCCGGCAGCCAGTCGCAAGTTGGCGAATCGTCGCAGCAACAGATCGAGGGCGATCCTCACCTGCAGGGTGGCCAGCGACGCCCCAGGACACCGGTGTACACCGTGACCGAACGTCAGATGGGGCACCGGCCGCCGCTCACCCGCATGGTTTTCCGATCCCGTGAAGGCGACCTTGTCGCGGTTCCCGTGCAGCACAGACACGACCACCGCCTCGCCGGCGGCGACGGTGACGCCGTTCAGCTCGACCGCTTCTCTAGCGACCCTCGCGAAACTGACCGGCGCGGCGGGTGTGAGCCGTAAGAGTTCATCGACTGCCGCGGGCAGCGACGCGGGCCGTCGGCGCAGCCGCTCGTATTCGTTGGGGTCGGACAGCACGGCGAGCGCCGACAGTCCGATCTGAGCCGCGGTGGTCTCATAACCCGCCATCAACAGGGTCAGCCCCATGGTGATGAGCTCGGAAAGCGACAGATCGCCTCGGTCGTGCGCCTGGACCATACGGGTGAGCAGATCGTCGTCCGGTTGCTGCCGTTTGCGCGCGATCAACCCGGTCATATAGGCGACCAACTTGATACGCCGCTCGGTCTTCTCCCGTACGGACCCGTCCGTGATGTCGAAGAGTTCCTCCACCAGATGACAGAAATGATCTCCGTCCTGCGGAGGGACACCGAGCAGAGAGCACAGCACGCCGAGCGACAGGGGCAGAGCCAGCCCTTCGATGAGGTCGGCGGGCGGCCCCATCGCCAGGAGCCGGTCGATGTGCTCATTGGCCTGCCGCTCCACCGTCGGTGCCAGCGCGGCTATCCGGGAAGCGGAGAAGGCGCCCATCACCACGCGCCGCAACCGCGCGTGCTCGGAGCCGTCCCTGCTCATCATCGACTCCGGAACGGGCTGGACCGGGATGAACTTCGGCGCCCGCGCCTTGACGGCCTCGCTCCGGCTGAAGCGGCTGTCGGTCAGCACCTGCCGCCCCAGCGCGTAATCACGGACCAGCCACACCTTGTCGCCGGTCGGCGCCTCAACCGAGACGACATCCTCCGTGCCGTCCAGCATGAACGCCGGCAACGGCCCCAACTGATCAGAATACAAACGCCTCTGCCTCATCCACGTTCCATCACGCGCGGCAGGATCGGGGCGGTACGTATCCGCCAGGCCTCGGCCACCCGTTCCTCCACACCGGCTCCCCAGGCGGCGGGGGCAGTACGCGGCTTACGCGCCACCCGCCTCGCCCGCCCGGCAGAGAGCAGACTGCCGCCGCCGGCCTAGCCGACGACCACAGGCGGATCAGCAGGTGCGGCCGGTGTAGTGCGCCCCTTGGATCTTCGAGGCGGGGCCGAGCCACGACCTGCCGGGGCCGACACACCGCTCGTAGTCGGGAGCCATCGCAACCCTCACCTTGATGACCACGTTCGAACCGTCCGAGGTGCAGTGGTTGTAGAAGGCGTCGGACGAGGTCTCGTAAAAACCACAGGGGTTGGCAGCCGCGGGACTCGCGGTGACGACACCGGTACAGCCGCCGAGCAAGGCTGCGGCCAGGGCGACCCGGACAAGACGACGTACACGCATGGGCAACTCCTCCAGGGGGAAGACCCATCACGTCCACAAAACGGATATACGGGTCACTGATTTCCTGGCGACGCACTCTACGGCACAGTTAACGCGCAGAAACGATTCACTGGACCGCTCGTCACACCAACGTGTGCATGCCCGTTGACGGCACGGCCGACAAAGAAGAGTCCGGCGGATACCGGTCAGGCCGCGGCTGCCGCCCCGTGTTCCGGAGCGCTGCGGTCGCGGCCACCCGGGTGGCGGTGGCGCCAGAACCAGAAGATCCCGCACGACAGCAGGGACCAGCCGGCCAGGACGAGGTAGGGAAACGCGTGCTGGGCGTCGGCGAAGTACACGGCGGTGTGCTGGGCGTTCACCGACGCGCCGGGCGGCAGCCACCGTCCGACGTGGCCGAAGACGGACGGCAGCAGCGGCCAGGACACCGCACCGCCGGAGGAGGGATTGCCGAGCAGCACCATGAGTCCCCAGGTCGGCAGCATGGCCCAGCGGCCGATCAGGGTGTTGAACATGGTGAAGACCATCCCCGACGTGAACATCGTGAACGCGAGGATCGACCAGGACTCCACGAACGGCAGCCGTACCGCGCCGAGTCCCCAGTCGACCACCGCGGCGATGGTGAACCCGCCGAGCAGGGAGTACGCCATCGTGAAGGCGATGCGTTCCAGCGGGTTCAGGGCGCGCGCGTGGACGCTCAGCTGGATGGAGCCGACGAATCCCAGCACGACGGCGGCCAGGGAGATGTAGAACAGGGCGAGGCCTCGCGGGTCGCCCTGCTGGAGCGGCTTGACGTCGGCGATCGTCATCGGTACGCCGATGGTCTTGGCCACCTGGGGCGCGGTCTGCGTCAGCACCTGCGCCACGGAGGCACCGGCCGCACCCGCGACTTGCAGACTCACCCCACCGGGCCGTACGGCGATGATGGCGAAGACGCTCTGGTCCTCCATCGCCTCACGAGCCGCACGCTCGTCCGCGTACGGGCGCGGCGCCAGCGAGGTGTTGAGGGCCCGGTCCATCCCCGCCACGAACCTCTTCGCGACGACCGAGTCGGCGGGCGCGACCAGCGCGCTGGGGATGTGGTGCGGGGTGGGGTTGGCCATGGAATACGTGTACGAGCCGGCGAACAGTCCAGCGGCGGCGGCCAGGATGAAGACCAGTACGGTCGCCGGGAGGAACGGGGAGTCCTTGAACTCCAGCCACGCCCGGCCGGCCGTCCCACGCGCTGCGGCGTGCGCCCCGTGCTTGCCGTGCCCGCCGGGCGGGCCCTCCCGCTCGGCCCGACGGCCGGCGTCCTCTTCTTCCATCGACATGTACGACCGCTCCGTGACCGGGGACATTGTCTGCGCCGCCTACCCCGCCCGGCCTGCCCGCTCACGGGACGTCCGGCATGTCATACCGAAGGCACACCGGTGAGCGGGCCCTCGCGGTGCGTACGGGGGCGACGGCGAACACGGGTCCACTCCCCTGCGCCCCGGCGTGACCGGCTTGACCGGCTTGACCGGCATGACCGGCTCGCCACCGGTGCTGCGGCGCGGGGAAATGGATTGCCGTTATGGGCATCATTGCGCGGATTGGCGTGAATTCGATGCTTGGACGTGCCGGGCGCCTCCTGCAAGGTGACCGGCAAGGTCAACGCCTGGAACACCGGCCTGACCGAGGACATCACCCTCACCAACACCGGCTCGTCCACGATCGACGGCTGGGCCCTGGCCTTCACCCTGCCCGCCGGACAGAGCGTGACCAGCGCCTGGAACGCCACCATCGCCCCAGCGGGCGGCCAGGTCACCGCCACGAACCTCAGCTACAACGGCACCCTGGCCCCCGGCGCCTCCGCCTCCTTCGGCTTCCAGGCCACACACACGGGCAACACCTCCTTCCCCACCGCGTTCACCCTGGACCACAACCCCTGCGCCATCGCCTGACAGTCCCTTCACCGGGCACACCGACACCCGCCCCGGTGTCGGTGTCTCCGGCCACTCCATGGGCGGTACGTTCACTGCTCGGGGCGGAGCGGCACCACCATGGACCGGGCGGCTGCCCGGATGCCTCGCGGAGACGCCCCGAGCGCGCGGCGGCAGGCCTTGTTGAACGCCTGCAGGTCGGGAATGCCGACCGATGCGGCGACGGCGGGGACGGACAGCGTGGTGGCCTGAAGGAAGTGGCGCGCCCGTTCCATGCGTCGGGTCCGGATGTAGCCGACGACCGTCTCCCCCGTGGCCGCGCGGAAGAGCCGCGTCAGATGGTTGTGGGAGACGCCCGCCGCCGTCGCGATCTCCGGGACCGTCAGAGGCTCGCCGAGCCGCGCCTCGATCAGGGCCACCGCGCAGGCGACCGCCGGGTGGACGGCTGCCTGCGCGTTCGGCTCCGTCGCCGGAGTGAGCTGGGCGACCCGCCACAGGGCGGCCCACACCTCGGCCGCGGCCCGTGCCGGGGTCTTCGGCCAGGCACCCAGAGCCTGCCGCAACTGCACGGTGAGTGCGTCGAGTTCGGGCCCGGCGTCCTGGATCACCGGGATTCTGTGGGCTGTTCCGGTCCGGCTCAGGCGCAGATGGACGTAGAGGTGCCGGGAGTGTCCCCGGTAGCGATAGCGCGTCTCGGCGCCGGGCGGCACGAGACTGACCCGGCCGGGTCGGATCGCGTGGGCGGTGCCGTCGACCGTCAAGTCGGCCTCGTAGCCGTACAGATGGAGCTGCCAGTGGTCCGGCAGGGAGAAGACGTCCACCTGGCCGGCCGGTCCGTGCACGCCGATGCCCACGGCGGCGAGAGTCGGAGGCTCGTCGAGAGAGGCGAGGACCGTGTGCATGGTCAGGTTTTCTACCACGGTGGCCGCCGGCCCGCAGCAGGACCGCCTTACCCGTCCCGCGCGCCGGACGGCATGGTGAGAATCGACCACTGGAGGGTGAGCCCGGCCCACCCGGCGCACGGAGACCCAGGCCTAGCGTGGGCGCCATGGAGAACAGGCAGGAACTGCTCGACTCGGTACGGATGGCGCGGTTCGTCGCGCGCGGGTCGCTGCGACTGGACGGGGTGGTCCCGTCGGAGATGAACGCGCGGGGCTTGGCGGTACTGGCGGAAGGAGTGCCGCCGGTGCCGTACGGGACACCGTTGTCCGAGGCGTACACGGAAGGCTCCTTCGTCCGCGAGCTGCTGGAGCTCCCGCAGGTGGCAGGGGCTCTGCGGAGCCTGGTGGGCCCGGATCCCTGGGTCGACCACCACTTCGTGCACACCCGCGAGCCCCACGGCGGCGACGCCCAGCCGCTGCACGGGGACGCCATCATCGACGTGCGGCCGGACGCCTTCGACGTGCAGTTGATGTACTTTCCGCAGACGGTGACAGTGGAGATGGGCGGCACGCTCACCGTGCCGGGCAGCCACCTCAGGCGGATCAACGAGTCCGACACGGGCCGCTATCAGAACCTGCTCGGCCAGGACCGGCTGGTCTGCCCCGCCGGGACGGTGGTGTTTCTGCACCATGGCCTCTGGCATGGAGGCCGGCGCAACGACAGCGACACGATGCGCTACATGTTCAAGATCCGTTTCAATCCGAGGGTGCGCCAGCAGCGCCTGTGGGACACCTCGGACCTCGACGACCCGCGGGTGAACGCGGAGCTGGACACGATGTTCCCGTGGTACGAGGGGGCGACCGGCCGACTGGAACGGTACAACCGCATCCTGCTGTGGCGCGTGCTCACGGGCGACGAAAGCTTCGACCTCGACCACTGGGTGACCAGGGTCTCCAACCGTCCGAAGGCGGCGCGGATATGACGACCGGAGCGAGCGGGTCCGAGCGGGTCGAAGGCGCCGGGCAGGTGCCGCGGCAGCAGGTGCTGGTGCTGTATCTGGCCACCTCGGCGCTGGATGCCCAGGTCATCGGCTGGTCGCTGTACGACGGCACCGGCCGCACCTCCCCCACCACGGGCGACAGCGACGAGCCGCCGTACGAGTCGGGGGTGGCGGCGCTCCGGGCGGGCTGGCGGCTGATCCAGGCCGCTCAGCTGATCCCGCCGTATCCCGGGCATGAATACGACGTCTCCTTCCTCAAGCACGAGTTCTTCTTCGAGCGGATCGTCGACGCGCGGGCGGAGCGGTAGGGCTTCCCGGAGGCCGCGAGGGCGAGCGTGGGTCGGGCAGGTGCGCGCGGACGTTGTCGCGGGGGCCGAGGGCGAACGGCGGGTCGAAACCAGAACTGGTCTGTGACACAGCTCACCTGGAAAGGGTGACAGGACGGTGTCGCGGACGGCTGCGACCGTCGGCGCCATGATGATCACCGATGAGGACTGCCTCACCGAGACCCTGGCATTCAACGACCAGTTCGAGGCCGCTGCCGCGAACCGCCCCACGCGCGAAAGGGCGCCGGACGCGGCCCTGCTGGCCGCTCTCCGGCGCAACCGGCTCGGCGGCGACACACCGCCGGTACGACTGCCACAGGCCCACGACCGCGTCATCGGGAGCGGAGTAAAGGTACGGGTCTTCGTGCCGGACCACGTTGACGGCGTATATCTGCACATCCACGGCGGGGGCTGGGTGTTCGGCTCCGCGGACGGACAGGACGAGAGACTGTGGCAACTCGCCGAGCAGGCGCGGCTGGCCGTGGTCAGCGTGGACTACCGCCTCGCACCGGAACACCCCTTTCCCGCCGGGCCCGACGACTGCGAATCGGCCGCCCGGTGGCTGGTGCGGAACGCCATGGCCGAGTTCGGCACCGGGCGGCTGCTGATCGGGGGCGAATCGGCCGGTGCCCACCTGAGCGTCCTGACACTGCTGCGTCTTCGCGACCGGCACGGCATCACCGGCGCGTTCCGAGCGGCCCATCTGCTGTTCGGCCCCTACGACTTGTCGATGACACCCAGCCAGCGGGCCTTCGGCTCCCGGCGGCTGCTGAGCAACACCGACACGATACGGCGGACCTACGAGCTGTTCACACCGCCATGGGGCCGGAGCAGCGCCGCGACCCGGAGGTCTCACCGCTGTTCGCCGACCTGGCGGGCCTCCCGCCCGCCCGGATGGTGGTGGGCACCGAGGACCCGCTCCGGGACGACTCGCTGTTCCTGGCCCAGCGATGGCAGGCGGCAGGCGCGCCCGTGCAGCTGGGTGTCGTCGCCGGAGCCATGCACGGCTTCACTCTCTTCCCCCTGACCATCACCGAGCGCGAACTGCGGCGCCAGCGGGACTTCCTGGCCACCACGGGCAGGTAGCGTCGCCCCTATGAACCGCACTACTCGGCTCTACGCACTGGTGGAGGAGTTGCGCGCGGCGGCGCCGCGACCACGCACGGTCGCGGCGCTCGCCGCGCGGTTCGAGGTGAGCGCCCGCACGGTCCAGCGCGACCTCCAGGCCCTGATGGAGACCGGCGTCCCGGTACGCACCACATCCGGGCGCGGCGGTGGCTGGTCGGTCGACCCGCACATGACCCTGCCCCCGATCCACTTCACCGCTGACGAAGCCTCGGCCCTGACCGCCGCGCTGGCCACGGCCGACGCGCACGCCCCGTACGCCGGCGCGGCCCGCACAGCGGCGCAGAAGATCGCGGCCTCGATGACCGGCCCCGCCTCGGCGGCAGCCCACCACCTCGCCGCGCGGATCGTCGCGCTGCCCGCGCGGTCCGACTCCGCGGTCCGTACCGCGGTGGAGCAGGCCGTCACCACCAACACGGTGCTGCGGCTGACCTACATCGACGCGGCGGGGCGCGAGAGCGAGCGCGCGGTGGAGGCGGCCGGGCTGCTCACCGCCAACGGTATGTGGTACCTCATCGCCTGGTGCCGCAGCCGACAGGCCGGCCGGGGCTTCCGTCTCGACCGCATCACAGCGGCGACTCCCACCGCGGAACGGGCGAGGGCCCACGACCTTGCCGAGCTCCTGCGCGGCTCAGCCGCCGCCGACGCGGTGCGACCAGCCCCACTGGCGGCACTCACATCCCCGCTGTAAGCCCTGAAACGGTGGCGGGAGGAGTCAGCGGACTTCGATGGTGATGTACGAGATGTTCTGCCGGTACGGCGCCGCGCACGAGGCCTTCGAGTTCTGGTACCACTGCACCCACGCGCCGTAGAACGTGTACCTGTACCCGTTGACACCGTCCAGGCACGTGATCACCACGCGCTGCTGACCAGGCCCGTAGTGGCAGGTGGAACTGGCGGTGGCATGGTCCAACTTGGTCGACTGGCAACCGTGCGGGGCGGCGCTCGCCGGAGTGGCCAGCGCGACGGGCACCGCGACGGCCGCACTCGCCAGAAGCAGCGGCGCGGTGAGGAGCGAGGTCATTTTCCTACGGCGGCGCATGGCGGTCCCCCTTCGACGGTTCTCCTCAAAATGGTCCTCCTCAGGGTGAGGGATACCGCTGCGGATGAGAAGAGAGCGGCCGGATGAGGCGAGATGGCACCCTCATGGCGCAAAACAGCCTGCTACGGCGAGCAACCACTGACGCGACGCAGCACCAGGATCAGCCCGTGTGCGCCCTGTCGCCATGCGCGCAAGGCGCCCAGTGTGCTTCAGCGAGCAGCATCGCGACCAGCACGAGAACCAGGCCGAACAGCTCGGCCAGTGAGGAGAGTTGTGTCCCCAGCGGGATCGTCGCGAAGGCGATCGTGGCTCCGGCCGCCCGGAAACGCAGGGGCGGGATGTGCAGCACCGCGCGGAAGGCGACGTTTCCCGCGAGGAAGAGCACCACACCGCCCGCCAACGCGATGGCCGGCGCGGTCGGCAGCTGGTCCGGGAGGTGCCCGATGGACTTCTTCACCCCGGCCGCGAGCACCGCGACGCCGAGCAGCATCGGTACGAAGCAGTAGTAGTACGCGAGCATCGTCACCCGGAACCTGGCCGGCCCGGACACCGCCCGTAGCGCCTCCTCGGCGGCCTCCTCGTCGCGGATGAAGTAGGTCCACCACAGCGCGGTGGCCAGAGCGAGGGCGAGGGCCGCGCCGCCGAACAGGCCCCAGTCCAGCCGGACATCGCCGGAGCCGACACCGATGGCGATCACGGACTCGCCGAACGCGACGATGAGGAGCAGCCCGTGGCGCTCCACGAAGTGCGCCGGATCGAGTGCGCCGACGCGGCCCGTCACCGGGACGCGCTCGCCGTCGACATCGGTGGTGATACGGCTGGAGAGGACGGGGGTGATGGCCTGCAGAACCAGCGCGGCCACCCAGAGGGCCTCGGCGGGCCGGCCGCTCACGGTGCCCGCCGCCGTGACGCAGAGCGCGGCGAGGACGTTGGTGAGAGCGAAACTGAGGACCTGCCGCCCGTGCAGCAGGGCGTACAGGGCGCCGTGGACCACGGTGACCAGGAGATAGCCGAGGCCGAAGGCGACCCCGTCGGTGGTGAACACCCGGGGGATGGCCAGGGCGCAGGTGAGGAAGCCGCACATACCGAGGATCAGCGGGATGCGGCGGGCGTTGGTCTCGGGCGGCACCTGGTTGGTGAGGTAGGCGTAGGCGCCGTACATCCAGAACAGGACGGCGAAGATCAGCAGGACCCGGCCGGCCTGGGCGAAGGTCAGGTCGTGGGTGAGCAGCACGGTCAGCTGTGTGATCGTGAAGACGAAGACGAGGTCGAAGAAGAGCTCCAGGGTGGAGACCCGGCGCCCCGCGGCGCTCTCGGTCGTCCCGGCCGGGCCGACGACGGCAGACATACGTTTCCCCCAACAGGCATGTCGTTCCCATGTGCGGCGACACACTAGCCGAGCGGATCAAGGCGACCCCGGCCCGTCTCAACTCCATTGCCGCCGCGGGTCTCCAGAGGCACTTCTCGTCTGAGGATGAGGGAGCGTTGGCCGACGATCTCCCGCACGGGACCCGTTGCCCGGGTCGCCGCGACACGGCCCGGTATACCCCGAACAGTCGCCGCCGGCAGCCCCGGTACCAGCGCCGCCAGACTGAGCGTCAAGAAAAGTCCGCCACCGTTTCCCATCCGCTTGCTCAACCAGGTATCTTGCATCGCATGGAACCAGGTGATTCGACCAAGCAGGCCCGGGCAGCCGCCCAGCTGCGCAAGGGCGTCCTGGAGTACTGCGTACTCGCCCTGATGCGGGACCGCCCGCGCTACGGCGTGGAACTCCTCCACGCCCTGGAGGACTCCGGTGCCCTGGCCACCAGCCAGGGCACCGTCTACCCGCTGCTCTCCCGGCTCCGCCGCGACGACCTGGTCACCACCACCTGGCAGGAATCCGCCTCCGGACCACCCCGCCGCTACTACGCGCTCACCGACAGCGGCCGGGCCGCACTCGATGAGTTCACCCGCATCTGGCCCGGCTTCCGCAATGCCGTCGACGCCTTCCTGACCACTCCCC
>NZ_JBJHPC010000591.1:0-4338 GCF_045257485.1 Streptomyces sp. YS-3
GGGCGGAGACGGGGTCGCTGAACGCGGCGGAGCGGGCGGAGCTGCGGCGCTCGCGCGTCGGGATCGTCTTCCAGCAGCCGAACCTGCTGCCGTCGCTGACGGCGGCCGAGCAGGTGCAGGTGATGGCGCACCTGGCGGGCCGCAGGCCCGGGGCGGCGCGGGAGCGGGCGCTCTCCCTGCTGGACGCGGTGGGTCTCGCGGACCGGGCGGACCGGCGTCCGCACCAGCTGTCCGGGGGCCAGCGCCAGCGGGTGAACATCGCGCGGGCGCTGATGAACGAGCCGGCGGTGCTGCTGGTGGACGAGCCGACGAGTGCGCTGGATCATGCGCGGGGGGCGTCGGTGCTGGACCTTTTGACCCGGCTCACCCGGGAGCGCGGCACGGCGACGGTACTGGTCACGCATGACGCGGCGCATCTGGAGCGGGTGGAGCGGGTGGTGCGGATGGGGGACGGGCGCCTCAGGGAGGCGTGACGCCCCGTCCCCGGGGGTGCTGCGGCCGGGGGTTCGTCTGCGGGTGAGTGGGGGCTGGTCGCGCAGTTCCCCGCGCCCCTAAGGCATGGGGCCGAGCCAGGGTCCCCGGGTGCGGCCGGCCCCCCAAGGGGCGCGGGGAACTGCGCGACCAGCCCTCCACGACCCGCGGCCAAAGACACCGCCCCCCGGGACGGGATCGTCAGCCCTGGGCCCCCGTGTTCGCCAGCGCCGCCGACAGCTCCTCCGCGATCCCCTGGAGGATCGGGACGATCCGCTCCGTCGCCGTCTCCGTCACCCGCCCCGCCGGGCCCGAGATGGAGATCGCCGCCGCCGTGGGCGAGTTCGGCACCGACACCGCGAGGCAGCGGACTCCTATCTCCTGCTCGTTGTCGTCGACCGCGTACCCCGCCTGCCGCACCTGCTCCAGCGCGTCGAGGAAGCCCTCCGGCGTGGTGATGGTCTTCTCCGTCGCCGCGGGCATCCCCGTACGCGCGAGCAGCGCCCGCACCTCCTCCGGCGGGGTGTGCGCGAGGAGCGCCTTGCCCACGCCCGTGGAGTGCGGCAGCACCCGCCGGCCCACCTCCGTGAACATCCGCATCGAGTGCTTGGACGGCACCTGCGCCACGTACACGATCTCGTCACCGTCGAGCAGGGCCATGTTCGCCGTCTCGCCGGTCTCCTCGACCAGCCGGGCCAGATACGGCCGGGCCCAGGTGCCCAGCAGTCGCGCCGAGGACTCGCCGAGGCGGATCAGGCGGGGGCCGAGCGCGTACCGCCGGTTGGCCTGCTGGCGTACGTAACCGCAGGCCACGAGGGTGCGCATCAGACGGTGGATGGTCGGCAGCGGCAGGCCGCTGCTGGCGGAGAGCTCGCTGAGGCCCACTTCGCCCCCCGCGTCGGCCATCCGCTCCAGAAGGTCGAAGGCGCGCTCCAGGGACTGGACGCCACCGCTCGCGGCGGATGGCTTGGAGGCGTCAGTGGTGCTGGCGCTGGACGTCGGCACGGCGCGGTCCTTTCAGCTGGCAGGCGAGGCAGCAGCCTACCTGTGTGTTTCTCGCCGTACAGTGCGTACGTGGGGAGTCCCTGCCGGTCAGCGTGGGTTTGTCCGTTCCGGTGCGGCGCCCCGTGGCGATAGCTCCATTCTGAGGAGTGAAAGTCTAATTCCATTCTGTGGAAACCTCCAAGACCCACGCCGTCGGCCGCCGCCGTATCCCGGACACCCTTGACGGCTCCCTGATCGGCGGGAAGACTCCTTCAACAGTTCGTTGAATTCTGCTCGCCGCACTCCGCCGGGGAACCACGCCACCGCGGACGTGCACTCCATCGCGGAAGTGAGGGCTCGGGTGTCCGACGTCAACCTGGTACTGCGCTCGTCGCGCGTCATCACCCCCGACGGCACCCGCCCGGCCTCGGTCGCCGTCGCCGGCGGGGTGATCCACGCGGTGCTGCCGTACGACGCCGAGGTGCCGGCCGGGGCCCGCCTGGAGGACTTCGGCGACGACGTGCTGCTGCCGGGCCTCGTCGACTGCCATGTGCATGTGAACGACCCCGGCCGCACCGAGTGGGAGGGCTTCTGGACCGCCACCCGGGCCGCCGCCGCGGGCGGCATCACCACCCTGGTGGACATGCCGCTCAACTCCCTGCCGCCGACCACCACGGTGGCCAACCTGCGTATCAAGCAGGAGGTCGCCCGCTCCAAGGCGCATGTGGACGTCGGCTTCTGGGGCGGCGCGCTGCCCGACAACGTCAAGGACCTGCGTCCGCTCCACGACGCCGGCGTCTTCGGCTTCAAGGCGTTCCTCTCGCCGTCCGGCGTGGAGGAGTTCCCCGAACTCGACCAGGACCACCTCGCCCAGTCGCTCGCCGAGATCGCCGGCTTCGACGGGCTGCTCATCGTGCACGCCGAGGACCCGCACGAGCTGGTCGCGGCGCCGCAGCGGCCCGGCCCCCGCTACGCCGACTACCTGGCCAGCCGCCCGAAGGTCTCCGAGAACACCGCCATCGAGTCGCTGATCGCCGCCGCCAAGCGGGTCGGGGCGCGGGTGCACATCCTGCACCTGTCCTCCTCCGACGCGCTGCCCGTGATCGCCGCCGCCAAGCGCGAGGGCGTCCGGCTCACCGTCGAGACCTGCCCGCACTACCTCACCCTCACCGCCGAGGAAGTCCCGGACGGCGCCAGCGAGTTCAAGTGCTGCCCGCCGATCCGCGAGGCCGCCAACCAGGACCTGCTGTGGGCGGCGCTCGCCGACGGCACCATCGACTGCGTGGTCACCGACCACTCGCCCTCCACCGCCGACCTCAAGACCGAGGACTTCGCCACCGCCTGGGGCGGGATATCCGGCCTCCAGCTGAGCCTGTCAGCGATCTGGACGGAGTCCCGCGGGCGCGGCCACACCCTCGACGACGTGGTCCGCTGGATGTCCTCCGCCACCGCGGGACTCGTCGGCCTGGACCGCAAGGGCGCCATCGAGGCCGGCCGCGACGCCGACTTCGCCGTCCTCGACCCCGACGCGACCTTCACCGTCGACCCGGCGGAACTCCAGCACCGCAACCGCGTCACCGCCTACGCGGGCAAGACCCTGCACGGTGTCGTCAAGTCGACCTGGCTGCGCGGCGAGCGCATCCAGGAGAACGGCACCCTCACCGGGCCCACCGGCCGCCTGCTCGAAAGGAACACCTGAGACCGTGAGTGCCATACCTTCCTTCACCGGTGACGCCAGCCCCTACGGAGGCGGCGACCCGTACGCCGACTACCGCACCGCCGACTTCCCGTTCACGCGGCACGCGGACCTCGCCGACCGGCGGCTCGGCGCGGGTGTCATCGCCGCCAACGACGAGTTCTTCGCCGAGCGCGAGAACCTCCTCAAGCCCGCCCCCGCCGAGTTCGACCCCGAGCACTTCGGCCACAAGGGCAAGATCATGGACGGCTGGGAGACCCGCCGCCGCCGCGGTGTCTCGGCCGCCGTGCCGCACCCCACGGACGACGACCACGACTGGGCCCTGGTGCGCCTGGGCGCCCCCGGCGTGGTGCGCGGCATCGTCGTCGACACCGCCCACTTCCGCGGCAACTACCCGCAGGCCGTCTCCGTCGAGGGCACCTCGGTCGCGGGCTCGCCCTCGCCCGGGGAGCTGCTCGCCGACGACGTGAAGTGGGTGACGCTGGTACCCCGTACGGCGGTCGGCGGCCACGCGGCCAACGGCTTCGCCGTCGACGTCGAGCAGCGCTTCACGCACCTGCGCGTCAACCAGCACCCCGACGGCGGCATCGCCCGGCTGCGCGTGTACGGCGAGGTCGCCCCGGACCCGGCGTGGCTCGCGGCCCTCGGCACCTTCGACCTCGCGGCCCTGGAGAACGGCGGCCAGGTCGAGGACGCCTCCGACCGCTTCTACTCGCCCGCCACCAACACCATCCAGCCGGGCCGTTCCCACAAGATGGACGACGGCTGGGAGACCCGCCGCCGCCGCGACAAGGGCAACGACTGGATCCGCTACCGGCTGGCGGCGCAGTCCGAGATCCGCGCGGTCGAGATCGACACCGCCTACCTCAAGGGCAACTCGGCGGGCTGGGCGGCGCTTTCGGTCCGTGACGGCGAGGCGGGCGAGTGGCGCGAGATCCTGCCCCGCACCCGCCTCCAGCCCGACACCAACCACCGGTTCGTGCTCGACGCTCCCGCGGTGGCCACCCACGTACGCATCGACATCTTCCCCGACGGCGGCATCTCCCGCCTGCGGCTGTTCGGCTCGCTCACGGGCGACGGCGCGGCGCGGCTGAACGCCCGCCACCAGGAGCTGGGCGGCTGACGACACCCGCCCCCGCGCGGGGCGCCCCGGCCCGACAGCACCGGAGCGCCCCGCGCCACAGCCC
>NZ_JBJHPC010000592.1:0-4338 GCF_045257485.1 Streptomyces sp. YS-3
AGCGGGCGTCGGGCCGGGGCGGGTGCGGGCTCGGGCTCGCCGGGTGGCTGGCGGAAGTCGGCGCCCTGCTCGACCGGCATCAGCCGGCGCCCACCCGCCTGGGCGGGTACGGGAGCGTCGGAAGCGGGCTCGGAGAAGGCGGGCAGTGAGGGCGGTCGACGGTCGGTCATGATCCCTAGTCTCCCAGGTCGTGAACAAAGCCAGGACCTCCGAGCAGGCGGCGACGTTCCTCGACTTCCTCGAACGCACCGGCTGTGCATGCTCTGGCGGCTCATCGCCTCCCGAGGCACACGACTCGCCTCCCGAGGCACACGACGCGGCGAAGGGTGCGGCGTCCGCCGGGAAGGTCACTCGGCCAAGGCTCGCTCGCCATCACCGCCCACCTCGTTCAGGGCGGCTGGGACAGCACTCAAATCCGTCTTGACGGCACTGCGTCCTGGAACGTGCTGTGGCAGGTGCGTACCGCAGCGAAATGAGGACACGTTCGCCGCTCCGGACATGGTCGTGGACGTCGGGGCATACGTCAGCTGACCTGGACACCGAGCGCAAGCGTCAACTCAAGGACGCGGTGCGGAGATGCGAGTTCCGGAAACAGCTCTCGCAACTGTGACATCCGGTACCGGACGGTCTGGGGATGGACGAACAATGCCGTTGCCACCTCGTCCCGCCTGCCCTGGTGCAGCAGCCACGCCCGCAACGTCTCCTCCAGCCGCCGCGCGGTCGCGGCAGGCAAGGTCCGCAGGGGCGCGAGGGCTCGGGCACGCAGGTCTGCAAACGCGTCCGCGTCGGCGCTCAGTACCAGCTCGGGCAGGTGGTCCTCCGTGTCGCGGATGTCGGAGGAGAGGGAGCGCGCGCGTACGGCTCGTGCGTAGGAGGCGGACGCACGAGTCCATGGCCGGGTCGGGCCGACCACGGCGGCGCGGTGGTGCAGCTGTCTCAGGAGATGTGCCCGGTCGGCATCGGGGACCAGCAGCACGCCCCAGGCGTCCGGCAGATCGTCGAGGACGAGCGTGTTGGGGTTGAGCGTGCGGTAGGCAGGCCGAGCCTGAGCGGCGGGCAGCAGCACCGCGGTCAGCGACACCGGAGGCTGCCACCCGGCCCGTTGCACGGAGGCTCGCAGCACGTCCGGGCTCGCGTCGGCGAGGAGGTCGCGGGCCAGGTGTTCCAGGTGGCGCTCGTGGGCCCGGCCCTGGGCGGCCAGCTCGTCGGCGTGACCCGCGGCGCTCGCGGCGGAGAGCTCGTCGATGTAGGCGAAGGTCAGCTCGGCGAACTTGGCGACCTCGGCGGCGGGCAGCCCTGCGTGTACGGCACCCGTGGCCAGGCATCGCCAGGCCACGCGGGCGCCGACGCGGTAGGCGCTGAGCAGGGCGTCCATCGAACGGCCCTCGCGGACCTCGCCGCGGCCCAGCTCGTAGGCTGCGTCATCGGCGTCGCCGCCTGTGGCGTTGCCGCTCGCGAGGTCCAGGTAGTGCCCCAGGGCTGTGCGTACGGCGCGGCGGATGATGCCGCCCATGCGGCCCGAAAGGGCGTTGGCGTAGGGAGGAACCTCGTCGATGATCGCCTGGACGATCTCGTCGGCGGTGGTCTTCAGCGCGGCCCGCAGCGCGGTGACCGTCGTCTCATCCAGGGTCAGCTCGCTGGCTCTCCGGATTGCATGGTTCATGTTTTGTTTCCTGCGAACAATTCAGCCGAACAGATTCACGTTCTGCGGACAGGACTTTACGCCCTGAGGCGCATCAAGGTGGAGTCATGACGAGTGCAGCCCTCCGCGGCAGGGCCTGGAAACTGCTGGAGATGGTCACGACGCCGCTGCTGCCGTCGGACTACCTCGACCTGGTCAGTCCGCTGCGTGCGGGCGCGGAACTGCGTGGGCGCATCGAGACCGTGCACCCCGAGACGGGTGACGCCGCGACCCTCGTGATCAGACCGGGGCGGGGGTGGCGCGGCCACACGGCTGGTCAGTATGTGCGGATTGGGGTCGACGTCGAAGGGGTACGTCTGTGGCGTGTCTACTCGCTGACCTCACCGACGGACCGCCGGGACGGCCGCGTCACGATCACCGTGAAGGCGATCCCGGGCGGCAAGGTCAGCAACCACCTGGTCCGCCGGGCGAAACCGGGCACACTGATCCAGCTCGACCAGGCGACCGGTGACTTCGTGCTGCCGAAGGCCAAACCCGCCAAGGTGCTCTATCTGACGGCCGGCAGCGGCATCACGCCGGTGATGGGCATGCTGCGCGACACCGAGTTCGACGACGTCGTCATGGTCCACTCCGCACCGCAGCCACAAGACGTGATCTTCCGCGACGAGCTGCACGCCCTGGTCGCGGACAAGAAGCTGCGCCTCACCGAGCTGCACACCGACACGGACGGCATGCTCGACATCGCCCGCCTCCACGAGCTCGTGCCCGACTGGGCCGAGCGGGAGACCTGGGCTTGCGGACCCGCGGGCCTGCTCGACACCGCCGAGGCGCACTGGATCGAGCACGGCGTCCAAGAGCGCCTGCACACCGAACGCTTCCGCCCCAGCATCGTCGTCTCCGGGGACAGCGGCGGCGAGGTCACATTCCGCACCACCGGCAAGACCGTCGACGCGGACGGCGCCACGCCGTTGCTGGACGTCGGCGAGGAGGCCGGCGTGCTCATGCCTTCCGGGTGTCGCATGGGCATCTGCTACGGCTGCGTCACACCGCTCAAGGCGGGGGCCGTCCGCGACCTGCGCACCGGCGAGATCACCGAGGCAGAGCCGGGCGTCCTCATCCAGACCTGCGTGTCCGCCGCGGCGGGCCCCTGTGATATCGAACGGTAGGAGAACCTTGACCGCCATTGACCCCACCGCCCACCTGAGCGGGGAGCAGATCGAGGAGCTTGGCCGAGAGCTGGACGCGATCCGCGACGCGGTGATCGCCGTCCGCGGCGAGAAGGACGCCGCCTACATCCGAAAGGTCATCTCTGCCCAGCGCAAGCTCGAACTGGCCAGCAGGGGCGTGCTGCTGTTCTCGGCCTTCCCGCCTGCGTGGCTGATCGGCACCGCCGGCCTGTCCGTGGCGAAGATCCTGGAGAACATGGAGATCGGCCACAACGTCCTGCACGGCCAGTGGGACTGGATGCGGGACCCGAAGATCCACTCCACTACCTGGGACTGGGATCACGTCTCGCCGGCCGAGCAGTGGAAGCACTCGCACAACGAGCTGCACCACACGTACACCAACGTGATCGGCAAGGACAACGACCTCGGTTACGGCATCATGCGCGTCGACGAGGACCAGAAGTGGCACCCGCTCCACCTCGGCCAGCCGCTGTGGAATTTCCTCAACGCCTGCTTCTTCGAGTACGGCATCGCCGCCTACGACCTTGAGCTCGGCAACAACCTGGACAAGCACCGCCGCAAGGACCCGGAGTTCCGTGCGCGGGCCAAAGCCGTCGGCCGTAAGATCCGCAAGCAGGTGCTCAAGGACTACGTGATCCACCCACTGCTGTCGGGCCCGTCGTTCCTCAACACGCTCGCCGCCACGTTCACCGCGAACCTGGTCCGCAACCTCTGGTCCCACTCGGTGATCATGTGCGGGCACTTCCCCGAGGGCGTGCAGGTCTTCGAGCGCCGGTCGATTGAGGGCGAGACGCGCGGCCAGTGGTACCTGCGCCAGATGATGGGTTCGGCGAACATCAGCGGCAGCAAGGCCATGCACCTCATGACCGGCAACCTCTCGCACCAGATCGAGCACCACCTGTTCCCGGACCTGCCGAGCAACCGGTACGCCGAGGTCGCGGTGAAGGTGCGCGCGCTGTTCGAGAAGTACGAGCTGGAGTACGTCACCGGGCCGCTGCCCAAGCAGGTGTTCTCCGCGTGGCACAAGGTCTTCCGGCTCTCGCTGCCGAACAGGAAGCCCAAGGTCAAGACGCCGGACCGCGTGCAGGAGCTCGTCGCGGCCTGATTCCCGGTGCTGGTTCGGATCTTTCGGCCCTACTGCTTCATTCCCGGAGATCGAATCCGGGAGCAGCCAACTGCCGGACGCGACGGCAGGACCCCGATCTCCCGACTGCGGGTCCGAGGTCTTGGCTGGCTAGGCGGGTGGGTGCGGGCGTTCCGGGGAGATCCGTTGCGCTGCGGCGGCAGCGTTTTGGGCGGGCAAGCGATGGAGACGCGCGTCGTCGGCCTCCATCAGCTCCACCTCCCCAGGACCTGTCTGATAATTGATCTTATGGTGGGCCGTGGTGAGCTGACCGATTCGGCGTGGGAGCGGATAGCGCGCTGTTGCTGGGTGTTGACGGGCGAGGGTGTCCATGGCGGGATCATCGGCAGGTGACCAACGGGGGTGGTGTGGCGGTTGCGGACCAG
>NZ_JBJHPC010000593.1:0-4319 GCF_045257485.1 Streptomyces sp. YS-3
GGCCGGGGCCGGGGTGGCGTCCACGCGGTGATTGTCCCCGTATCCGACGAGAGGCGCAGCCCCAGCGGGGCCGCGCCTCTCGTCGGATGCTCGGAACAGGGTGCCGGGTGCCTCAGCGGGCCTCGGCGAGACGGGCGCGCGCCTTGGCGCCGGCCTCCTCGCGGGCCGCGGCCATCTCGGCGGACTCCTTCGGGGTGCCGAGGCCGGCCATCTTCATGACGCCGCCGACGACCGCGCCGAGCAGGGTGAGCGCCGTCCCGGCCCAGAAGCCGATCGGGTTGGCGGCGACGATGAAGACCGAGGCCGCGCAGAAGCCGATGAAGGAGATGATGACACCGGTCCAGGCGGCCGGGGTGTGTCCGTGGCCGCCGCTGCTGCCCGCCATGAGTTGCTCCTCGTTGGTGAATCTCTGGGTCACGGAGTCGGCCGCCCAGTCCGGGGACCGCGACCGCTCGTCGACCATTGTCGCCCACGCGCCCGCGTGCCCCGAGCCTGGGGTCGCTCCCGTGGGACAGCTCACACTCCGGTCGGGTCCTCGCCCCGGTCCAGGGCCTTCCACAGCTCCTCGGGCCGGTCCGGGTCCTTGGCCGGACGGGACTTGCGGGGCCGGGGGCTGCCGTCGCGCTCGTAGCGTCCGCCCATCGCGGGCCAGGCGGCGCCGAAGCGCAGTGCGAGCAGGCCGGCGACCAGGAGCAGCAGGCCGCCCGCGAAGGTGACGTAGGGCCAGGCGGTGTGTGTGAGGCCGCCGATGGTCGCGGCGGCGTCGCCGCTGGTCCGGGCGGCCTTCTCGTCGAGCGCGGAGCTGTCGTCGGCGCCGAGGAAGGCGGCGAGCGCGGCTCCGGCGCCGCTCAGCGCGAGCAGCCCGGAGACCAGCAGCCGCCCGGCCCGGCGCACGGCGAACACCGCGACGAGCGCGGCGAGTCCGACGATCGCCAGGGCGGCGGGCACGCCCGTCACGTTCTGCCCGGTGGCGCGCAGCGGCACCGAGCCGCCCCCGACCGCGGCGTGGCCCTCGGCCCAGGTCTGCCCGGAGGCGAGCAGGACGACAGCGGCCCCGGCGGCCCCGAAGAACAGGGCGGCGGCGAGGCTGCGGCGACCGCCGCCTCCGCCTCCGGCGCGGGCGGGCGACGCGGATTCGGCACGCGACTGGGGTACGGGTACGGCACTCACGTACTCCACTATCGCCTGCGCCGGGGTGATCTTGTCAGCCGGGGGCGTGTTATGGCGCGAAATCGCGGCGCGGGGCCGGTCCGTCGCTCAGGAGCGCGCGCTCCTGAGGGACGGACCGCCGAGCCGGTTCGCCGTGTGGACCGCCCGCAGCACCGCCGACGCCTTGTTGCGGCACTCGTTGTCCTCCGCGACCGGGTCGGAGTCGGCCACCACGCCCGCCCCGGCCTGGACATAGGCCGTGCCGTCGCGGAGCAGGGCGGTGCGGATGGCGATCGCGGTGTCGGAGTCGCCGGCGAAGTCGAGGTAGCCGACACAGCCGCCGTAGAGCCCGCGGCGGCTCGGCTCCAGCTCCTCGATGATCTGCATCGCGCGCGGCTTGGGCGCCCCGGAGAGCGTCCCCGCCGGGAAGCACGCGGTGAGCACGTCGAAGGCGGTACGGCCCGGGGCGACCCGGCCGGTCACCGTCGAGACGATGTGCATGACGTGCGAGTACCGCTCGACCGACATGAAGTCGACGACCTCGACGCTGCCCGGTTCGCAGACCCGGCCCAGGTCGTTGCGGCCCAGGTCCACCAGCATCAGGTGCTCGGCCCGCTCCTTGGGGTCGGCGAGCAGCTCCTCGGCGAGGTCGTTGTCCTCCTGCGGGGTGGCGCCGCGGTGCCGGGTCCCGGCGATGGGGTGGACCATGGCGCGCCCGTCCTCGACCTTGACCAGGGCCTCGGGGCTCGATCCCACGACGTCGAAGCCGTCGAAGCGGAAGAGGTACATGTACGGGGACGGGTTGGTGGCCCGCAGCACCCGGTAGACGTCGAGCGCGCTCGCCGTGCAGGGCGTCTCGAACCGCTGCGAGGGCACCACCTGGAAGGCCTCGCCCGCGCGGATGCGCTCCTTGATGTCCTCGACGGCGTCCTGGTACGCCGTGCCGCCCCACAGGGCGGTGTACTCGGGCAGCTCGGAGGGCGGCAGGACGGTGGGCTCGTACTCGACGGGCTTCGCCAGGTCCGCCTCCATGGCGTCGAGGCGGGCCACGGCGTCCGCGTAGGCCTCGTCGACCCCGGTGTCCAGGTCGTTGTGGTTGATCGCGTTGGCGATCAGCAGCACCGAGCCGGCCCAGTGGTCCAGGACGGCGAGGTCGGAGGTGAGCAGCATGGTCAGTTCGGGCAGCTCCAGGTCGTCGCGCCCGTGCTCGCCGATCTTCTCCAGCCTGCGCACGATGTCGTACCCGAGGTAGCCGACCATGCCGCCGGTGAACGGCGGCATCCCGGCGACCAGGTCGCGCGGGGTGTGCAGCGCCTCCACGGTGGCTCTCAGGGCCTCCAGCGGATCGCCCGTGGCGGGGACGCCGACGGGCGGGGTGCCGATCCAGTGGGCCTGGCCGTCGCGGGCGGTGAGCGTCGCGGCGGAGCGCACGCCGACGAACGAGTAGCGCGACCAGGTGCGGCCGTTCTCGGCGGACTCCAGGAGGAAGGTGCCGGGGCGCTCGGCGGCGAGCTTGCGGTAGAGCCCGACGGGGGTGTCGCCGTCCGCGAGGAGGCGGCGGCTGACCGGGATGACGCGGCGGTCCACCGCGAGCTTGCGGAAGGTTTCGAGATCCATGGCGCGACCCTACTGAGCGGGGGCGGGCAGCAGGACGTCGGCGTCGAAGCATGTCCGGTCACCGGTGTGGCAGGCGGCGCCGACCTGGTCGACCCTGACCAGCAGCGTGTCCCCGTCGCAGTCCAGCGCGACGGATTTGACGTGCTGGAAATGACCGGAAGTGTCCCCCTTCACCCAGTACTCGTTCCGGCTGCGCGACCAGTACGTGCAACGGCCGGTGGTCAGGGTGCGGTGCAGGGCCTCGTCGTCCATCCAGCCGAGCATGAGCACCTCGCCGGTGTCGTACTGCTGGGCGATGGCCGGGACCAGTCCATCGGCGGTCCGCTTGAGGCGGGCGGCGACGGCGGGGTCGAGAGTGCTGGTCATGGCCCCATTGTGCCGTGGCGCGGGGGCGCGGGCGGCGGTGCGTCCACTGGGCGGACGCGGGTACGGGCCGTACGCTGGCCCCCATGTCGACCCATGCCAAGCGTGAACGACTTCTGCTCGCCGACCTGTTGGAGGCGGCGGGCCCCGACGCCCCGACCCTCTGCGAGGGCTGGACGACGCGCGACCTCGCGGCCCATCTGGTGCTCCGCGAGCGCCGCCTCGACGCGGCCGGCGGGATAATCCTCGGCGCGCTGAAGTCCCGGCTGGACCGGGTGCAGGCGGAGTTCGCCGCGAAGCCGTACGAGGAGCTGGTGCGGCTCTTCCGGACGGGGCCGCCGAAGTACTCCCCGTACAACCTCAAGCAGGTCGACGAGGGGGCGAACGCGATCGAGTTCTACGTCCACGGCGAGGACGTCCGCCGGGCCCAGTCCGACTGGACCCCGCGCCCGGTCGACCCGGTCTTCGCGGACGTGCTCTGGTCCCGCCTGGAGAAGATGGCCCGCCTGATGGGCCGCCGCTCCCCCGTGGGCCTGGTCCTGCGCCGCCCCGACGGCCAGACGGCGGTGGCGCGACGGGGGACACCGGTGGTGACGGTGACGGGCGAGCCGGGCGAACTGGCCCTGTTCGCGTCGGGCCGCCAGGAGGCGGCGCGGGTGGAGGTCGAGGGCGAGAAGACGGCGACGACGCGGGCCCTGGAGGCGAAACTGGGGGTGTAGCCGGGGGGACGTCTCCCCGGGCCCCGTTCCGCCTCCGAACACCCGAGCCGTTGTCCAGCGGCCCGCCTCGGGTGGCTGGTCGCAGTTCCCCGCGCCCCTTTTTGGCCGGGGGTTCGTCTGCGGGCCGGTGGTGAGCTGGTCGCGCAGTTCCCCGCGCCCCTGATCCGCCCGGGGTTCGTCTGCCGGTTGTCTGTGGTTGCTCGCGCAGTTCCCCGCGCCCCTTCAGGGCCCGGTGGTCGTCTGCGGACCGGTGGGTGGCTGGTCGCGCAGTTCCTCGCGCCCCTGATCCGCCCGGGGGTCGTCTGCCCGTTGTCTGTGGCTGAGCGCGCAGTTCCCCGCGCCCCTGGGTAGTTAGGGGCGCGGGGAACTGCGCGGGCAACCGAGCACGGTCCGCAGGCGAAAGAAGGGAGCGCAGGGGCCGCAGGCCCCGCGAATAGGGCCCAGGGGCGCAGCCCCGGGAGGGGGCCCAGG
>NZ_JBJHPC010000594.1:0-4290 GCF_045257485.1 Streptomyces sp. YS-3
CCCGTGGTGACGATCAAGGTCATCGCGTCTCTCGCGCGGCGATCAGGCGGCGTGCGCGACCGTTTCGCGCACGCCGCCTGATCGCCGCGCGAGAGACGCGATGACCTTGATCGTCACCACGGGTGCCGCGGGACCGTACGGCTGTGCGATGCTCGGCGCTGTGGAGACCAGGTCCTTCAGTCCCGTGTTCGTCGGCCGCGCCGGAGAACTGACCGCCTTGACCGATGCGCTCGCCCGCGCCACCGCGGGCGAGCCGCAGGCGTTGCTGGTGGGCGGTGAGGCCGGGGTCGGCAAGACCCGGCTCATCGAGGAGTTCACCCGGGCCGCCTGTGACGCCGGCGCCGTGGTCGCGGTCGGCGGCTGCGTCGAGATCGGCGCCGACGGACTGCCCTTCGCCCCCTTTTCCACCGCCCTGCGCGCCCTGCGCCGCCGGCTGCCCGACGAGCTCGCCGCGGCGGCCGAGGGCCAGGAGGAGGAGCTGGCCCGGCTGTTGCCGGAGCTCGGCGAGGCCAGCCGGGAGAGCGGCGAGGACGGCACCGCCCGCCTCTTCGAGCTCACCGTACGGCTCCTGGAGCGGACCGCCGCCGACCGCACGGTCGTCCTGGTCCTGGAGGACCTGCACTGGGCGGACGCCTCCACCCGCCATCTGCTCGCCTACCTGCTGCGCACCCTGCGGCGCGGCCGGCTCGTCGTCGTCGCCACCTACCGCGCCGACGACATCCACCGCCGCCACCCGCTGCGCCCCCTGCTCGCCGAACTCGACCGGCTGCGCACGGTCCGCCGCATCGAGCTGTCCCGCTTCAGCCGCGGCGAGGTACGCCGCCAGCTCGCCGGGATCCTCGCCGCCGAGCCCGACCAGGCCCTGGTGGACGACATCTTCGCCCGCTCCGACGGCAACGCCTTCTTCGTGGAGGAGCTGACCGTCTGCCACGAGTCGGGCTGCGCCCCCGGCGGCCTCAGCGAGTCCCTGCGCGACCTGCTGCTCGTACGGGTCGAGACGCTCTCCGAGAACGCCCAGCTGGTCGTCCGCATCCTCGCCGAGGGCGGCTCCACCGTGGAGCACCCCCTGCTCGCCGCCGTCTGCCGGCTCCCCGACGACACCCTCGACGCGGCTTTGCGCGCGGCCGTCGGCGCCAACATCCTGCTGCCGACCGAGGACGGCGACGGCTACCGGTTCCGGCACTCGCTGGTCCGCGAGGCCGTCAGCGACGACCTGCTGCCCGGCGAGCGCTCCCGCCTCAACCGCCGGTACGCCGAGGCGCTGGAGGCCGACCCCGCGCTGGTCCGCGCCGACGAGCACGCCACCCGGCTGGCCACCTACTGGTACTCCGCGCACGACGCCGCCAAGGCGCTGCCCATGGTGCTGCGTGCCGCCGTCGAGGCCCGCAAGCGGCACGCCTACTCCGAGCAACTGCGGCTGCTGGAGCGCGGGATGGAGCTGTGGGACTCGGTCCCCGCCGACGTCCGCGCCGAGCTGCGCCCGCTGGACTACGCCGGCGCCTACCCCTCGTGCCACACCTGCGACCCCGCCACCACCCCGCTCGGCTACCTCGACCTGCTCGCCGAGGCCGCCGTCGCGGCCCGCTTCAGCGGCGACCGCGAACGCGCCGTGAAGATCGCCAAGCGCGCGCTGCGGATCATCGAGGCCGACGAGGCGGACGCCCCGCCCGGCACCCCCCACGGCGACCCGCTGCGCGCCGCCTGGTTCTGGACCGAGCTGTCCAAGCTGGTGCAGAACCTCGGCCGCGGCGACGGCTGGGACGAGATCGCCACCGCCCAGGAGCTGGTGCGCGGGCTGCCGCCGTCGGCCGTGCACGCGGCGGTCCTGGCCACCGCCGCGGGCTGGGGCATGCTGCACCGCCCCGGCCCCGAGTCGCTCGCCGCCGCCGAACGGGCCGTGGAGTACGCCAGGCTGGTCGACGCCGAGGAGACCGAGCTCAACGCCCGGCTCACCCTCGGCAGCCTGATGGTCGACGCGGGCGACGTCGAGGGCGGGCTCGCCATGATGCGCCGGGTCATCGAGCGCTCGCTGGAGCTCGGCCTCGTCGGTGAGGCGTGCCGCGGTCATGTGAACCTCTCCTCCAGCCTCGAATCGGTCGGCCGCTCCCCGGAGTCCGCCCGGACCGCGGCCCAGGGCGTGCGGGCCGCGCGCAAGTACGGCCTGCTCGACAGCGAGTGCTGGGCCGCGACCAACGAGGCCGAGGCCCTGCTCGGCCTCGGCCGCTGGGACGAGGCCGCCGAGCGCGCCGAGTGGGTCCGGCGCTCCGGTGTGAGCGGCAAGCCCCGGGGCTCGGCCGCGCTGCGCCTGTCCCAACTGGCCGTCGCCCGCGGCGATCTGGACCTCGCCGCCACCCGCCTCGCCGAGGCCGTCGGTTACTTCGGCGTCCGCGACTCCATCCCGCAGAACGCGCTGCCGGTGGCCCAGATCGAGCTGGCCGTCGCGGCCGGGCAGGGCCAGTTCGCCGAGGCGCGCGCCGGGCTCGCCCGCGCCGCGGAGGCCGGCTTCCCGCCCGGCACCCAGCGCTACGGCTGGCCGCTGCTGATCACCGCCACCGCCGTGGAGGCCGATCTGCGCGGGCTGCCCGCCGCCGGGGACGGCCGGGCCGAGGCACTGGCCCTGATCCGCTCGACGGCCCGGACGATGCCGACCCCGAGCCCGCTCGCCAAGGCCTGCGCCCTGCGCGTCGAGGCGGACCTGGCCCGCGCCGAGGGCCGGGACGACGCGGCCCGCTGGGAGGCCGCCGCCGCGGCCCTCCAGCCGCTGGAGCGCCCGTACGACCTCGCCCTGGTCTGCCACCGCTGGGCCGCCGCGCTGCTCGCCGAGGGCAACCGGCGCGACACCGTCGCCACACTGCTGCGGCAGTCGCACTCCGCCGCCGTACGGCTGGGGGCCCGGCCGCTGGCGGAGGAGCTGGAGCTGCTGGCCCGCCGGGCCCGGCTGCCGCTCACCGGGCCGGAGGAGCCGGCCGTCCCGGACGAGGCCGACGACCCGGCCGGCGCGCTCGGTCTGACCAGCCGGGAGCAGGACGTCCTGCGGCTGGTCGCCGCGGGGCACAGCAACCGCCAGATCGCGGAGGAGCTGTACATCTCCCCGAAGACGGCCAGCGTGCACGTCTCCAACATCCTGGCCAAGCTGGGCGTCTCGGGCCGGGGCGAGGCCGCGGCGCTGGCGCACCGGCTCAACCTCTTCACCCGGAGCGCGGCCTGAACCCGGCGGCGTCACGCCACGGCCGCGTCACGCCACGGTCTCCTCATGCCACGGCCGTGTCACGTCACCTCCAGCTCCAGGATCCGGTCGTCACCCGGCTTGGGGGTGCCCCGGCCGTCGGTCTGGCTGGTCACCAGGAGCAGGGTGTGCGGCCCCGTGGCCACCACCGTGCGCAGCCGGCCGTAGGCGGACGTCAGGAACGCCTGGGGCGGTGCCAGCGGCTTGGTGCCGTCCAGCGGGACGCGCCACAGCCGCTCCCCGCGCAGGGACGCCACCCAGACGCTCCCCGCCGCGTACGCCACCCCGCTCGGTGAGGCGTCCGCGGTCCGCCACTGCTCCACCGGGTCCACGAACCCCGGCCTCTTCCCCTTGCCCTCGACCAGCGGCCAGCCGTCGTTCTCGCCCGGCCCGATCAGATTGAGCTCGTCCCAGGTGTCCTGGCCGAACTCCGAGGCCCACAGCCGGCCGGCGCCGTCCCAGGCGAGACCCTGCACATTGCGGTGGCCGTAGGAGTACACCACCGAGTCGGCCTCGGGGTTGCCGTGCACCGGCTGCCCGTCCGGTGTCATCCGCAGGATCTTGCCGCCCAGCGACTTCTTGTCCTGGGCCAGGCCCCGGTCGCCGGTCTCGCCCGTGCCCACGTACAGCATCTTGTCCGGGCCGAAGGCGATCCGGCCGCCGTTGTGGATGGTGCCCTTGGGGATGCCCCGCAGGATGGTGTCGGGCGCGCCCAGCTGGTCGCCCGGCGGGCGCTTCTCGTCGTAGATCATGCGGGCGACGCGGTTGTCGGACGCGGTGGTGAAGTACGCGTACACCTGGTGGTCCGAGGCGAACGCGGGGGAGAGGGCGAGGCCGAGCAGCCCGCCCTCGCCGCCGGGCTGGACGCCCGGGACCGTGCCGACCGGGGTCTGTCTGCCCGTCGCGTCGACCCGGCTGACCGTGCCCGCGTCGCGCGAGGCGACCAGCAGGCCCCCGTCGGGCAGCGGGGCCACGCCCCAGGGCGACTTCAGGTCCCGGGCCACGGTCCGGACGACCTTCACCGAGCCCTTCGCGGGCGGGAGGGCGGCGCTGGACGCCGAGAC
>NZ_JBJHPC010000595.1:0-4277 GCF_045257485.1 Streptomyces sp. YS-3
CCCCGTACAAGATCCCCAACAGAAAGCTACTGGCCGGTATCAAAGGGGGCGACGGAGATGAACAGGACCGACAGGACAAGGACGGCCGCGCGGACCAGCAGGACCCGGCCCGCGGGGCGCGACGATCTGGCGGGGCCCGGCAGGCCCGGCACGGCCTCCGCCCCCGCACGGCGCGGGCGGCTGCCGCGCTACTGGTTCGCGGAGCGCCTGCTCGCCGTCCTCAGCGGCCACCGGCCGGTCCACTGGATGCTGGGGCACACCGTCGGCGAGGCGTACGAGCAGCTGGTGCTCCTGGCCCCGGCCAGCCCGCTGCGGGCCTCGTGCCGGCCCGTGGTGCGCCACTGCGACGAGTACGTCCCCCGGCCGGGCGTCATCGAGGCCTTCGCGCGCATCGGCGCCGGCGACCACGTACGCGCCATGGCCTTCCGGCTGGAGCAGGGCGCCGACCTGCGCTGGCGGTGCGCGGCCGTAGAAGTGGGGCCGGGCACCCGTACGGTGCCCGGCCCCATCCGCTGACCGCGCGCCTCACGGGCGCGCGGTGCCGCTACTTCTTGCGGCGACGGCCGCCCGTGCTCTTCTGGGCCTTGCGGCGCTCCGCGCGGGTCATACCGTCGGCCTCGGAACGGGCCGGCTCGTCGCCGTTGTCGAAGTCACCCTCGACGACACCGCCCTCGCCGTCCACCGTCGGCGCGGAGAAGTGCAGCCGGTCCGGGCGCTGCGGGGCGTCCAGGCCCTTGGCCCGGATCTCCGGACGCGCCCCGGCGGGCTCCTTCTCCAGCGACGGCTTGTCGGACGGCGCCGCGTCCTCGACCGGAACCTCCTCGACCTGCTGCTCGACCTGGACCTCCAGGTTGAACAGGTAGCCGACGGACTCCTCCTTGATGCCGTCCATCATGGCGTTGAACATGTCGAAGCCCTCGCGCTGGTACTCGACCAGCGGGTCCTTCTGCGCCATGGCCCGCAGGCCGATGCCCTCCTGGAGGTAGTCCATCTCGTAGAGGTGCTCGCGCCACTTGCGGTCGAGCACCGAGAGGACCACGCGCCGCTCCAGCTCACGCATGATCTCGGAGCCGAGCTGCTCCTCGCGCGCCGCGTACTGCTCGTGGATGTCGTCCTTGATGGACTCGGCGATGAACTCGGCGGTGATGCCCGCGCGGTCGCCCGCCGCCTCCTCCAGCTCCTCCACGGTGACCTTCACCGGGTAGAGCTGCTTGAAGGCGCCCCACAGCCGGTCCAGGTCCCATTCCTCGGCGAAGCCCTCGACGGTCTCCGCCTGGATGTAGGCGTCGATGGTGTCGTCCATGAAGTGCTGCACCTGCTCGTGCAGGTCCTCGCCCTCCAGGACGCGGCGGCGCTCGCCGTAGATGACCTCGCGCTGGCGGTTGAGCACCTCGTCGTACTTCAGGACGTTCTTGCGCGTCTCGAAGTTCTGCTGCTCGACCTGCGACTGGGCCGACGCGATCGCGCGCGTCACCATCTTGTTCTCGATCGGCACGTCGTCGGGCACATTGGCCATCGACATGACGCGCTCGACCATCTGGGCCTTGAACAGGCGCATCAGGTCGTCGCCCAGTGACAGGTAGAAGCGGGACTCGCCCGGGTCGCCCTGACGGCCGGAGCGACCGCGCAGCTGGTTGTCGATACGGCGCGACTCGTGGCGCTCGGTGCCCAGCACGTAGAGGCCGCCGAGCTCCTTGACCTCTTCGAACTCCGCCTTGACGGCCTGCTCGGCCTTCTCCAGGGCGGCGGGCAGCGCCTGCGCCCACTCCTCGACGTGCTCCACCGGGTCCAGGCCGCGCTGGCGCAGCTCCGCCTCGGCGAGGTCGTCCGGGTTGCCGCCGAGCTTGATGTCGGTGCCTCGGCCGGCCATGTTCGTGGCGACGGTGACGGCGCCCTTGCGGCCGGCCTGGGCGACGATCGTCGCCTCCCGGTCGTGCTGCTTGGCGTTCAGCACCTCGTGCTGGATGCCGCGCTTGGAGAGCTGCTGCGAGAGGTACTCGGACTTCTCGACCGAGGTGGTGCCGACCAGGATCGGCTGGCCCTTCTCGTGCTTCTCGGCGATGTCGTCGACCACCGCGTCGAACTTGGCGACCTCGGTGCGGTAGATCAGGTCCGACTGGTCCTTGCGGACCATGGGCCTGTTCGTCGGGATCGGCACGACGCCCAGCTTGTAGATCTGGTGGAACTCGGCGGCCTCGGTCATCGCCGTACCGGTCATGCCGGAGAGCTTGTCGTAGAGGCGGAAGAAGTTCTGGAGGGTGATCGTGGCGAGGGTCTGGTTCTCGTCCTTGATGTCCACCCCTTCCTTCGCCTCGATCGCCTGGTGCATGCCCTCGTTGTAGCGGCGGCCGGCGAGGATACGGCCGGTGTGCTCGTCGACGATCATGACTTCGCCGTCGATGACGACGTAGTCCTTGTCCTTCTTGAACAGTTCCTTCGCCTTGATGGCGTTGTTCAGATAACCGACGAGCGGGGTGTTCACCGACTCGTAGAGGTTGTCGATGCCCAGCCAGTCCTCGACCTTGGCGACGCCGGGCTCGTGGATGGCGACGGTGCGCTTCTTCTCGTCGACCTCGTAGTCGCCGGTCTCCTCGATGCCCTTGAGCGGGTTGCCCGCCTCGCCCTTGGTGAGGCGCGTGACCAGCTTGGCGAAGTCGCCGTACCACTTGGTGGCCTGGTCGGCCGGGCCGGAGATGATCAGCGGCGTACGCGCCTCGTCGACCAGGATGGAGTCGACCTCGTCGACGATCGCGAAGTTGTGACCGCGCTGGACGAGCTCCTCCTGGGACCACGCCATGTTGTCGCGCAGGTAGTCGAAGCCGAACTCGTTGTTCGTTCCGTACGTGATGTCGCAGGCGTACTGCGCGCGGCGCTCGGCGGGCGACATGTTGGCCAGGATGCAGCCGACCTCGAGGCCGAGGAACTTGTGCACCCGGCCCATCATCTCGGAGTCGCGCTCGGCCAGGTAGTCGTTGACCGTGATCAGGTGCACGCCCTTGCCGGAGAGCGCGTTGAGGTAGGCGGGAAGGGTGCCGACGAGGGTCTTGCCCTCACCGGTCTTCATCTCGGCCACATAGCCGAGGTGCAGCGCCGCGCCACCCATCATCTGGACGTCGTAGTGACGCTGGCCGAGGACGCGCTTGGCGGCCTCGCGGACGGTGGCGAAGGCTTCCGGGAGCAGGTCGTCCAGGCTCTCCCCGTTCGCGTACCGCTCCTTGTACTCGTCGGTGAGGGCACGGAGCTCGGCGTCGGAGAGGTTCACGAAGTCCTCTTCGATGGAGTTGACCTGGTCCGCGATGCGGTGCAGCTTGCGCAGGATCTTGCCTTCGCCTGCACGCATGAGCTTTGAAAGGACGGACACGGGGGTTGGTCTCCTTGCCGGTCGGGCCTGGCGCGGTCGAGTACGGTTGATTACTTCTGGGCAACGGCCATCGTATGCGAGGACCCGCCCGCGCCGGGAGGTCTGCCATGACGACAACGGACCGGGCGCCCGGAAGGTGCCGGGAAACACGAAAAGCCCTGGCGTCCGTCCAGGTCCCGCACGGAGAATCAGCCGATGGACCCAGTCATCCTCAGCACCGAGCGCCTGCTGCTGCGCCCCGTCGGCCCGCAGGACGCGGAGGACACCTACGCGGCCTGTCAGGACCCCGACATCCAGCGCTGGACCACCGTCCCCTCCCCCTATCTGCGCGAGCACGCCGAGGCCTTCACCGGCACGTTCGCCCCCAACGGCTGGCGGGACGACTCCGACTACACGTTCGCGGTACGTCTGCGGGTCACCCCCGGGGCTGACGGGGCCCGTGGGGACAGTGGGGCCGCGGTGCCTGCGGGGACCCCGGAGGCTTCGGAGGCTTCCGAGACGCCTGACGCTTCGGAGCCGGAGACGGAAGGCGCGCTGGTGGCGATGGTCGGCCTCATGCGGCGCGGCGAGAACGTCGCCGAACTGGGGTTCTGGGCGGCCAAGGAGCACCGGGGACGCGGCTATATGACCGAGGCGGCCCTCGCCGCCGCCCGCTGGGCCTTCGGGTCGGCCGGCGTCGAACGCCTGGAGTGGCGGGCGGAGGTCGGGAACAAGGCCTCGCGCGCGGTGGCCGAGAAGGCGGGCTTCACCGTGGAGGGCACCCTGCGCGGAGGCCTCGTCCACGGCGGCACCCGACGCGACAGCTGGGTGGGCGGCCTCCTCCCCGGCGACCTGGGACTGCCCACCACGCGCGCGTACCTGCCGGCCCGCGCGTGAGGGCAGCGCGGCGGGCCCGAGCCGGGGGTGGGTCACGGTC
>NZ_JBJHPC010000596.1:0-4265 GCF_045257485.1 Streptomyces sp. YS-3
CCGTGGGGGATGGGGGCCGCGCCTGCTGCTGCCTAGCCGGCGTGGCCGGCGAGGCTCGGACGCGGAGCGATGACCGGGACGCCAGCCGCCCATGTCCGCGCGGCCGTGCTCAGGCCGTCATCGGGTCCCGATCACGGTCTTCGCGCTCGCTGACGCCGGTGCCGCCACTCCCGCCTCTCCTCTGGCGCGCGTTGACATACAGGACCAGCAGCGACGCCATGCCCGTGAAGGCCAGCGTGATGATCACCGACCAGGTCGCGACGTGTCCGTAGCCTCCCGGCTCGCGCGGGTCGAGGAAGTCGTACGGGTACCAGCCCACGTGCGGCCCGCGCAGAAGGGAGTAAGCGAGGTAGAGCAGCGGGAAGGCGAGCCAGGGCAGAGACTGGGTCCAGGAGATGCGGCGCGGCGGAGGACGCAGTAGCCAGTCGGCGAGGAAGGCGGCCGGGATGACGCCGTGCACAACGTCGTTGGCCCAGATGATCGTGTTCGCATCGATGGTTCCGGCCAGCAGGGTCCAGTACACCAGTCCTGTGATCACCAGATAGAGGGTGGCGGCACCGCGCAACAGGTCGGGGACGGGGCGGGTGCCGCGCAACAGGGCCAGCCCACCGGTCAGCAGGACGGCGGCGCCGAGCAGGTTGGAGAGATTGGTGAAATACGAGATCCAGTTCGCTGCGCCCTCGTCGGTGTGCGTTGCCCGGTCGAGCGAGGTGGCGAGGGCCGCGGCGCCCAGCAGCGCCAGCCCTATTTTGGCCGAACCTTCCAGCTTGGTGCTTAGAGACATGACCTGGATATTACGTGCGTGTAGATCGGTGGAACCTCTGCGCCTTTCCGGCCCCGGCCCGGTGGCCCCAGAGGGCGGTCTCGGCCTGTATCTGCTTGTCGGGCCAGTCCGGTTGCGGGAGGCGCCCGCGAGGAGGAGGGGGCCGCTGGATCCCGCCGACCTCGCCACCGTGGAGCGGGCCCTGGCCGAACTCGGCTATGTGAGCGTCCCCGAAGAACTGCTGGATAGCGACTACGACGGCTCCAGCGCGCTGGAGCACTTCGCAGCACGGCCCACCTGGTGGACACGATCCTTCGGCATGGTCGGGTAGAGGCGGTGGAGGCGCCTCCCGTCGGGGCCTGGAAGGGACCGGCGCCCGGACTCCGACGAGCACCGCGCGACCGCTACGAGGCCAGCGAGCTTCAAGCCCTCCCGGTATGCGATCCGTGAACTCACCAGCTGCTCGCTCCCGGGGGTAGCCGGCGTTGCTGAGCATCGGCCCTGCTGTGGCCGTGGCGACGGCCATGGGGTGGGGGAGAGGTCAGTTTTGGCGGCTGGGGAGCATGGCCAGAGCCTGGGAGCGCTTTGCGACGAGGTCGTCGTAGGTGCCGTCGCGCTCGGCCCAGCGGTGGGTGAGGACCCGCTCGACCAGGATCTCCTCAGGGGTGGGGTTCCGCGAGAGCAGCTGCATGACCTCGGCGGCGAAGTCGTCAAGCGGCAGTGCCTGCGGGTTCACTTTCTCCTGCCCTGCCGTGGCGACGGCCGGGGGGACGAGCTCGACGACGCTGACGCCGGTGCCGTCCAGTTGCGCGCGCAGTGCCTCCGAGTAGGCGTGCACCGCGGCTTTCGAGGCGGCGTAGGTGGGCATGGGCGGGAACGGCAGGAAGGCGATGCCGGAGGTGACGGTAAGGAAGGTGCCGGCGCCGCGTTGGACCAGGTGTGGGGTGAAGGCGTCGACGACCCTGATGGTGCCGACCAGGTTGGTGTCGATCGTCTTGTGTGCCGCCGCGAAGTGGGCCGGATCGCGCAGGTCCTCCAGGAGCATGACCCCCGCCATGGTCACCACAGTGTCCAGCTCGGGGTACCGGACGAGTACGGCGTCGCGGGCACGTGCGACGGAGGCACCGTCGGTGACATCGATGCCGAATGTGCCGATGCCTTCGTCGGAGAGTTCCAGGAGCGCCTCTGCGCCGCGACCGCCGACGGCCACGGTGCTGCCCGCCGCGGCGAACCGCCGGGCCAGTTCCCGGCCGATGCCGGACGTTCCGCCGACGATGAAAACGGTGCGGTTGGAGAGATCCACGAGGCCTTCCCTTCAGTTCAGAGCACCCACGGCGTTGAGACCCGCGGCGCTGTTCAGCGATGATCTCTGTCCTTTTCGAACAGTGATATCGCCAGTCTCGACCGGCTCCGCCGAGCGCGGCAGGGTCCCCGTCTTCCCTGGTCCTGCCAGGGCCCCCCTTCAGACGCACACACCGCATTACGGTGGTGTGGTGAAGGATGAGGAATCGGACAACCAACTCGGCAGCTACCTCCGCGCCCGGCGCGACCTGGCCTCCCCGGCACAGGCAGGGCTCCCGCCCGGCGGCAACCGCCGCGTACCCGGCCTGCGCCGTGAGGAAGTCGCCCTGCTCGCCGGAATCAGCCCGGACTACTACCTGCGCCTGGAACGGGGGCGCGACAAGAACCCCTCACCTCAGGTCCTCGAATCACTCGCGCGCGCCCTGAACCTCGACGACGTCGAGCGGACCTATCTGCTCGGCCTCGCAGCGGCACGCCCCAGGGCGCCGCGCCGCAAGCGACCCGAGCACGTACCGGCACGCGTGCACCAACTCCTCGCCCACCTTCCCATCCCCGCGTTCGTCGAAGGACGCGCCTTCGACGTATTGGCCTCCAACCCCATGGCTCTCGCCCTCTCCCCCCGTCTGCGACCCGGCGAGAACCGGCTTCGTTCCCTCCTCCTCGACCCGGAGGAACAAGCCTTCCAGCAGGACTGGGCGAAAGCCACCGCCGACTTCATCGCCGCTCTTCGCACCACCATCGGGGATGACACCGGCAACCCCCGGTTCGTCGAACTTGTCGGAGAGCTCGCACTGTCCAGCCAGCGGTTCCGCACTCTGTGGGCCCGGCACGACGTCCGCAACCTGGACGGAGGCACCACCACCGTCCACCACCCCGTCGTCGGCGAACTACGCCTCCACCGCGACAAACTCCCCATCGACGACGTCATCCTCGTTGTCTACTACCCCGACAAGGACAGCGACAGCGACGAGAAGCTGCAGCTGCTCGCCGCGCTCGCACACACCGAATCCACCGACACAGCACACGGTAAGCCCGTGGACATCCCCGGCCCGAAGACACCCTGACGAGCACTGGCTGTCTGGCGCCACAGTCAGAACGGCCCGCCAAGAACTCCGCCATCCCCGGACCGTCTCGGCGCCCGGTCATTCGTCGTTGCCTATCAGCCTCGCGACCGTTTCGGGGCGTCAAGGGATCCGGGCGTGTGAAGCCTGAGACACACTGCGTAATCTGATGTCGTTCATTCGTGCGACATGGGAGATGACGTGGAGTTTCGGCTGCTTGGCGAAGTGGGGGTGGCGACCCGCACCTGCGATCTGCCGCTCGGGCCGACCAAGCGGCGCAGTGTGCTCGCCACGCTCCTCCTGCGGTGCAACGCGGCCGTCCCGGTGACGCAGCTGATCGACGCGGTGTGGGAGGAGGCACCTCCCGCTCACGCCCGTACCGTCGTGCATGGACATGTCTCCCGCCTGCGCGTGCTGTTCGGGGAGGGCGAACTCGACGAGTACGGCGTACGGCTGTCCACCCACGGCTCCGCCTACCTGCTGGAGCTGCCCGAAGGGATCCTCGACGTACACCGCTTCGAGGAGCTGGTGAGGCGCGGTCAGCGGCAGGAGAGGCCCGAGGACACCGCCTCGGTGCTGCGCGAGGCGCTCGGCCTCTGGCGTGGCCCCGCTCTCACCGGAACCGTGCCCAGCGCCATGCTGTGCGCCGCCGCCCAGGCGCTTGAGGAGACCCGGCTCTCCACGGTCGAGCGACTGGCCGAGGTGTACGGGCTGCTCGGTGACTTCCCGCCGGCCGTCGCCCTGCTCAAGACGGAGGCGGCGGCGTACCCGCTGCGCGAGTCCCTGACGGCCGCGCTGATGAGCACCCTGTTCCGGGCCGGCCGCCAGTCCGACGCCCTCGACTGGTACCACCGCACCCGCGGTCTGCTTGCCGAAGAACTCGGCATCAGCCCCGGCTCCGCGATGCGCGCGGCGTACGAGGAGATCCTCCGCGGCGACCTGCCGGACCACCGGCCGTCGGCCGCGATGCCGCAGGGGCTCGCGGTGGAGTCGGCGCCGGTGGAGTCGCCGCGTACGGGCATGGGCGGGGAGGGCCCGCGCATGCCCGGCGTGAGCACGGGCGGGTCCGGGCAGCCGCGTCCGCACGGCCATGCGACCGGGGGCCCGGCGGCCATGACCGCCGGGCCCCCGGTCGCATG
>NZ_JBJHPC010000597.1:0-4260 GCF_045257485.1 Streptomyces sp. YS-3
ACCTCGACCTGTACGGAGGCCGCGTAGGTGCCGGGCTTGAGGCGGGCCGCCCGCTGACCGACCGAGGCCGCCGCGCCCGCGCCGATCACCAGCTCGTAGTCGCCGAGCGCGCTGCGCCGGACGGAGGCCGGGCCGCTGACCGTCCAGCCCTCCAGGGAGCCGGAGTGGAAGCCGGGGTCGTACAGCCCGGTGCCCTGGCCCCAGCGCGGGTCACGGGCGCGGGCCCGCTCGCGTACGACGACGTAGGGCTGTCCGGCCGCCGCGCCCTCGACGGTGACCGTGCCGGAGCGGACCGGCAGCTCGCGCGCGTCGGCGCGGCCCTGGTCGGTGAGCCGGTACAGGACGACGGTACGGGCCCCGGACCAGCCGCGCGGCAGCCGCCAGCGGGTCGTGCCGCCGGCCGGGTGGTAGTGGTAGAGCTTGGCCGGGTCGGTCGCGCGGCGCGGCTCCCAGGGCAGCAGATAGGTGCCGCCGTCGTACACCACACGCCCGTCCGTGGTGATCCGGCGGGTGCCGTCGGCGTCGGAGACCGCGGTGGCGCCGGGCCCGAAGAAGGCGATCTCGTGCTCGTCCCAGCGCCGGATCGGATACGCCTGGAGGTACTTGGCGGGCAGCGAGTGCGTCCAGATCAGCTCGTGGAACGCCGTCCAGTCGGTCTTGCCGACCCAGCCCTCGAAGGTGCCCATCCGGGAGTGGCCGAGCAGCGTCGGCCACTTGTCGGCGAAGACGTCCTTCTGGTGGTGGCGGATGAACCGGATCAGCCGGGAGTTGATCCCGCGCGAGGTGTCGCCGCCGTAGTCGGTCTCGTTGGCCCAGTGCGACCAGAGCGAGGAGCGCTCCAGGCCGTGGCCCCACTCGGAGGCGACCAGCCAGCCCTGGGCGCGCAGCTCGCGCTGGAGGCGGTCGGAGGTCCAGCCGGACTCGCGGAACACGTCGATGTACAGGCCGTCCAGCGCCGGGTCCGTGTCGCGGCGCAGCGCGGCGAAGCGCCGTGCGATGTCACCGGAGACCAGGTCGCGGCGCTGGTCGATGCGGTACGACTGGTCGAGCCAGTCCCACTCCTCGTTCGTCCTGTCGACCAGCGTCTCGGAGAAGGCGTGGGCGACGGGGTAGGACTCGGTGGCGTTGACGTGGACGGCGAAGTCGCTGTTCCACTTCTTCCCCTCGCGGACCAGGTGGTTGAGGTCGTCGAGGCCGCCGGCGCGCTCGTTGTAGTTGCCCGCGTAGTCGGGGTGGGCGGAGTCGTGGCCCTCGGACTGGTAGCCCTTGAGCAGGGTGTACTGGCGCAGGCCGTCGGTGGCGAGCGAGATCCGCTTGACGTTGTCGAGGGTGGCGAGGAACGGGTTGGTCGCCTGTGAGGCGAAGTTGAAGGGGATGTGCGGGACGACCCGCAGATGCTGCTCGTCCGCGCCGAGCGGGTCGACCATGATGTCGCGGAAGGCGATGGCCGCGTCCTGCCAGTCGACGGTGCCGTCGCCGCCCCGGTCCCCGGTGACGATCACGGTGGCGTACGGCAGGGGCTCGGTGTCGTCGACGGCGGCGGTGGCGGCCCGGTGGGTCCACTGGCCCGGGACGAGCCGCGCCTCGACGTATCCGTCCCGCCGTACGGTCTGGCGCCACAGCCGCCCGTTCTCCCAGGTGGTCCCGGCGGCGCTGTCGGGCTTGTCGTAGACGGTGTTGGTCTCGACGGCGCCGCCGAGGGTGTCGTGGGCGACGACGGCGTAGGCGCAGCCGACGGGTGCCGCGTCCGGGGCGGTGTCCGCGGTGACCCGGACGAGCGTGTCGCCGCTCCTGGCCTTGTCCAGCTGGATCCGGGCGGCGTACAGGACCGCGCCCGGCTGCTCGCTGCCCACGGAGAGCAGGGCGAGGCCGGGGATCTGGAGGGTGCCGACGCGCAGCGCGGGGGTGTCGTGGATGCGGGTGACGCGCCAGTCGACGCGGTGTCCGTCGACGCGGATCTCCACCTGGACGGCGGTGCCGGTGTCGCCGAACGCGAGGGCGTAGGCGACGCGGTCGCGGCCCGGCCGCGCGGTGACGGCGGGGGTGTGCGCCACACCGTCGATCACGACCTCGCGCACCGGCTCCCGCTGTCCGTACAGCTGCGCGCCGGTGGCGCGGTCGGTGTACGAGACGATGCGGGGGAAGGCGGTGTCGAGGCGTACTTCCAGGTCGTGCGAGCGGATGACGCGCTCGCCGTCCGCCGCCGCGCCGGCGGCGCCGGGCGCGCCGAGCGCGGCCCCCGCCCCGGCCAGCGCGGTGGCGGCCACCACCGTCCTCCGCTTCGGTCCGCGTACTTCGGCGTTCACGTGGGCGTCCTCCTCGTGACGGGGGTGTCCTGTCCTGTGCCTGGTCACGATGGGGCGGCCGGAGGGGGTGTGCCCATGGACAAAGGGGAGCGGGTGTTGGACTAAGCGGTTCGGCCGCGGGCCCCGGGCCGCCCGCGGCGGCGCGGGGACCCGCGCGAGCGGTTCCCCGCCGGCCCGCGGCCGAACGACGCCGTGCCGCGCCCGCTACAGCGTCGCCGCCGCCTTCGCGATGTCGGCCGCGAAGGTCGAGACCTCGCTGTAGACGCCCGGGTAGCCCGGCTCCGCGCAGCCCTGTCCCCAGCTCACGATGCCGACCTGGATCCAGGCGTTGTCGTTGTCCCTGCGGAACATGGGGCCGCCGGAGTCGCCCTGGCAGGTGTCGACGCCGCCCTGGTCGACGTAGCCCGCGCAGATCTCGTCGCTCGGGACGAGGTCGCTGCCGTACGCCTGCTGGCACTGGGCGTCGGAGACGAAGGGGACCGTCGCCTTGTAGAGGTAGCGCTGCTGGCCGCCGCCCTCGCTGCGGGCGCCCCAGCCGGCGATGGTGAAGGTGCCGTTGTTGTACTGGGTGTTCGTGGCGATCTTGAGGGTGGGCTGAGCGACCGGCTTGGCGAGCTTGATCAGCGCCCAGTCCTTGCCCTTGCCGTTGTAGCCGGGCGCCTGGAGCACCCGGGTCGACTTCACCTTGACCGCGCTGCTGCTCTGGAGGTCGACGACGCCCGTGGTCGCGGTGATGGAGGTGTTGGCGCCCGAGCCGTTCACGCAGTGGGCGGCGGTGAGGACGATCTGCTGGGTGTAGAGGGCGCCGCCGCACCCCATGGAGAGGCGGACCATGAACGGGAACTCGCCCTGGGCGGCGCGGGTTCCGCCGACCACGGGCGTCGGTGACGCCGAGGCGCCGGTGGCGGGCTGGAGCGTGAAGGCGGCGAGGGTGACCGCGGCGACGGCGACACATCTCTTGAGGGCGCGCGTGAGTGTGTTCTTCAAGGGACTGCCCTTCGTGGGGGGTGGACGTCCGCGCGCCGACACACCGTGGGGATGACATGGGCGCGTCAATGCGCGTGCTGTGGATTATGAGAGCCGTCCGGACAGGCGACAAGGAGGGCTTTCCGGCCATGCGCGCGAAGACCCCCGCCCCCCCCAACACCCGTACAGTGGAGGCTCGTTCACCGTCCTGCGGGGGTGGCAGCGTGGCCCACGAGAGCGCGGGCGGACCGGGGGACGGACCGGCGCCGGGTCCGGTCGTCCACGGGTTCCCGCACATCGAGACCGTACGGGCGGCAATCACCGCGCTCTACCGGCGGCTGTCGTACGACGGGGTCCAGGGGTACGCGACGAGCGTGCTGCCCGCCGACGTCGCCTTCGCCGACCACGACGACCTCCATCTGGGCGCCCAGCGCGTCGCCCGGGCCCTGGTCCGGCATCTGCGCCTGCCGGACGCGCGGATGATCGTCGGGTTCCGCGGGATGCGGCACGCGGCCTCGGTCGAACTGGCCGCGGGACCCGAGTACTTCATCGAGCTCAACGACCGCTTCCGCGCCCACCGGCGGGACATCGGGGCGGCGCTCGCCCACGAGATCACCCATGTGCTGCTGCACCGGCTCGGGCTGGCGTTCCCCGGGACGCGGGACAACGAGATCCTCACGGACACCGTGACGACGTATCTGGGCGCGGGGTGGCTGCTGCTCGACGCGTTCCGCGAGGACGGGGTGTCCAGCCAGAAGCTCGGATATCTGACACCGGAGGAGTTCGGGTACGTCCTGGCCAAGCGGGCGGCCGTGTTCGGCGAGGACCCCTCGCCGTGGTTCACCAGCCCGCAGGCGTACCCGGCCTACCGGGCCGGCCTCGCCCGCGCCCGCCGCGACGGGGAGCAGCCGCCACTGGTGGCGGCCGGGTGGGCCGGACGGCGCCGGTACACCAGGGACCGGCGGGTGGCGCTGGAGCGGGGCGGGTC
>NZ_JBJHPC010000598.1:0-4234 GCF_045257485.1 Streptomyces sp. YS-3
CCTCCCTCCCGCACCGCGCGCACCGCCCGCAGCAGCGTCTTGTCGTCCCCGTTGAGCGCGGTCAGCCGGTCGGAGCGGAGCAGTGAGGCGAGGCGGTCGTCCTCGTCGTCGGCCACGCCCCCGTCGGTGTCGAGCGCGCGCAGCACCGACGCGGCGAAGGACTCGTTGGGCGTCGGCGAGGCGCCCCCGGACCAGGAGAGCGCGGCCTGCGCCAGACCGTCGGTGGAGAGCAGGACGCCGTCGACGCCGTCGTCCCGTACGCAGTCGGTCCACACCCGGCGGACCGCGTCCGGGGTGGTGACGAAGACTGTCTCGTTGCTGTACTCGCTCACCGCGGCGGGCTGCGGCAGCAGATGGAACTGCCGGTCGCCGTCCTCGGTCCCGGCCCGCAGCACCACGAACCCGTCCCCCACGCTGCAGTGCCCCAGCCACCCGTCCGCGAGGACCACCACGGTCAGGGTGGTCGCGTGGTCCCCGGCCGCCTCGCCCGTACGGTCGAGGAAGTCGTCCACGACCCGCTGGAAGGCCTGGCGCAGCAGCCGGTGCGCGGTGGGGCCGTCCGCCACCGAGGCGGGCAGCCGGCCGAAGTGCTCCACCGCGAGGCGGACCGCGAGCCGGGAGCCCTCGCCGGAGCGCGGCCGGCTGCCCGCGCCGTCCGCCACGGCGAGGACCGTGACGGCCCCGTCCGTCGAGCACCGCCAGGCGTCCTGGCAGGGCACACCGTCCCGGCCGTGCCGGTAGCCCTCGACGCTCAGCCCGTGCACCCGCCAACTCCCGTGCGCCCGCGTCCCCATGGCCCGCTCAGGCTTCCCAGGCCGGGCGCTGCGTCTTGAACTGGCTGAAGATCTTCTCGAAGACCTCGTCGCCCGCGCCCTTGGTCTCGGCGCTGGCGCTCGCCGACATCATCTGGAGCAACTGGCGGAAGGGGAAGCCCTGGAGGCGGGCGTTGAACTTCGGCGCGTACGCCTGGAGCACCTGCTCGGCGAGGTCGGTGAGGCCGCCGACGCCGATCGCGTACAGCCGGAAGCGGCGCGCCGTCTGCTCCTCGGCGAGGACCGGGACGAGCCGCTGCCAGGTGCGGCTGATGTGGCCGGTGCCGTCGGTCGGGAGACCATCGGTGACCAGGCAGATCTGCGGCCGGTAGTACTGGAAGCCCTGTGAGCGCAGCTCGGTCTTGCGGGCGGCGACCACATGCATGGCCAGCTCCAGGGCCTCGGTCATCAGCGTGACGCCGGAGGCGGCGAGCCGCGGGGGCTGGAACATGTGGGCGGCGACGAACGGGCCGACCGGGGAGCCGGGTTCGAGCGCCTGGCCGCCCCGCCAGGCGGTGACGCCCCGGCCGCCGAAGGTGATGACGGCGACCTCGACGCTGTAGCTGAGGCTGACGTCGTCGTGGAGCTCGCGGGTCCACTCGCTCAGGGCCTGGTTGAGCGCCTCGATGGGCGCGCCCGCCATCGAGCTGGAGGTGTCCAGGCACAGCACCAGCGGCAGCCGCTGGGCGTTGTTCTCGAATTCGATGTCGGCGTACTCCGCCGGAAGCGTCCTCGGTGGCTGCTGCCTGCGCATCTGGCCTCTCCCCGTCCTTCGGTGTCCTCGCCGCGCCTCACCGTCCGTGCGGCGTCCTGCTGGTGACGTTGTGACCGTCGTCGGCGTACGTGTGGGCGTACAGGATCCCGGCGTCCTCGCCCCGGCCCTCGCTCACCTCGACGCGGGCGCCGGGGGCGGGCGCGGGCGCGGCGGGCTCGGCCCAGACCGCCCGGCGCAGACACTGGTCGAGCTCGACGTACCCCTGCGGGTGCAGCGCGGTGCGGACGACGGCGGTACGGCCCGGTCCGCCCGGTCCGCCGGTGTCGCGGCCGGGCGCGCGATGTCTGCCCGCCGCACCGGCCGGGGCCGTACGGGCCCCGGGCACGGCTGCCGGGCGCCCGGCAGCGGGTACGGCGTACGCGAGGCGCGGGCCCCGCGAGCGGCGTACGGCGAAGGCCAGCGCGGTCACCAGGAGCAGCAGCAGGGCGGCCACGCCGAGCGCCGGGACGAGCAGCGGGGAGCCGTGGCCGCCGCCGGAGCCGCCGACGCTGTCGAAGTTGTCGCCGAGTTCGACGGCCAGGCCCTTGTCCAGGAGGTCCTGGCCGCGCAGGCGCTTGTCCTTCTTGCCCGTGGCGGCGAAGGTCTTGCACAGGTCGCCCGGGCAGGCGCCTGCTTCCGCCAGGGCGTCCAGGGCCCCGGGGCCGAGCCGGGTGATCTCCGCGTCCGGGTCGACCAGCCGGTCGCCGGCGAGGACGAGCAGCAGGGTGCCGCCCTCACCGGTGGGGTGCCCGGCCGGGGCCATGACGACCAGCGGGCCGCGGTCGAGGACCGGCTTGTGCTGGGCGAGGTTCCAGTCGGCGGGCTTCCCTTCGAGCTCCAGCGGCTTGCGCAGGGTGACGAGGACGGCCGCGTTCCGGGTCACCGGGCCGACACGGCCGGACCAGCAGCCCAGCCGCTTGGCCAGGCTCCCCGGGCAGGACTCATCGGCGTCGGCGGCCGGAACCACCACGGCGAGCAGGGTCAGCACCAGCAGGCCGGTCAACGGCCACAGTCGCCGCGCACCGCGCGGACCACACAGCAGCCCCATGGGCGAAAACCTCCCCGTCCCCCGGAAAAGCACATCGCAAATATGGCGCCACCAGCCGCCGCACGTAAGGGTTTTGGCCATTCCGGGGCCATTCCGGAGCCATTCCGGGGCTGTTCCGGGGCCTTTCCGAGGCCGTTCCCGGGTTTTGTCGCGAGTTTTCCGGGACCGCTCCCGGGCGATATCCAAACACCCCTTCTACAACTGGAACACCTGATGGCACCGGAGGAACATCTGTCTCGCCTGTTCCACCCAGTCGCCCGCCAGGGAATCGAATTCCGGCCGGGTCATCCGGCAGTTGAGCGGCAGGGTGCAGACCCCCGCGATACAGGGCCTGGGTCCTCGTACGTCCCACACCGACAGCATCGGGACCAGCTGTTCGGTGTTCCACGCGTTCGCCGCGGCGGCGGCCGTCGCCAGCTGGTCGCCGCGCAGGAACCGGCCGTCGGTCATGAACGCGACCAGCAACTTGGTGGTGGTCATGAACCGGACGGTGACGGCCCGTCCCGCGTCGGCGAGGTCGAAGCGCAGCGAGACGGAGACGGTGTCCTCCTCGCAGTGGAAGTGGCGTCCGGACGCCCAGGCATGGACCAGCGGGCGCCACTGGGCGCCCAGTTCGGCCCCGGCGCCCGCCGGCGTCCCCTCAGAGTGCCGCACGGCCCACCGCCTCGATCACCATGGCGTCGCTGAGGCCCGCGTCCAGGAGCGTCTGCGCGTGCAGCAGCAGACAGGACGGCAGGGAGCCCCGGTCCCCGGCGGCCCGCCGGCCGTCCAGCTCACCGGTGCGGACCCGGATGCGGCGGGCCACGGTGGGCGGCGGCCAGGTGAGCGCCCGCGCGCTGCCCGCGTCCGGGCCGAGCAGCCCGCTCAGCAGCGCGTCCAGGCCGGGCCGGTCCTCGGGCCGCTTGGCGAGGCACTCCTCGACCAGGGGCCGCAGCTCGGCGGGTACATCGTCGAGTTCGGGCTCGGCGTGCACCACCCGGTAGGCCACTCCGGCGCCGTGCCGGAACGGCGCGCTCCCCGTGACGGCGTAGACGAGGACCCCGCCGAGCGAGAAGACGTCGCTGGCGGGCCCGACCCGGGCGCCGGTCATCTGCTCGGGCGACATGTAGGGCGGGGTGCCCATCAGCGTCCCGGCCCGGGTCAGCCCGGTCGCCCCGGCCACCATGGAGATGCCGAAGTCGATGACGCGCGGCCCGTCGGCGGCGAGCAGGACGTTCGAGGGCTTGAGGTCGCGGTGGACGACCCCGGCGCCGTGGATGGCCTGGAGCGCCTCCACCAGACCGGCCCCGAGCCGGCGGGCCTGGCCGCCGGTGAGCGGGCCGTCCGAGCCGACCGCCTCCGACAGGGCGGGCCCCGGCACGTACGCCGTGGCCAGCCAGGGCAGTTCGGCCTCCGGGTCGGCGTCGACGACCGCCGCCGTGAAGGCCCCGCCGACCAGCCGCGCGGCGGCCACCTCGCGCGCGAAGCGGCGCCGGAACTCCTCGTCGGCGGCGAGTTCGGGACGTACGACCTTGACGGCGACGGCCCGGCCCGCGGGCGACCGTCCCAGATACACCCAGCCCATCCCGCCGGACCCCAGCCGCCCCACGATGCGGTACGGCCCCACCCGCAGCGGATCAC
>NZ_JBJHPC010000599.1:0-4228 GCF_045257485.1 Streptomyces sp. YS-3
GCTCCCGGCAGCCGCGCGGGCGCCTCGCGCGCGGTGCGGCCGGTCAGCAGCAGCCGGTAGTAGCGCTCGCCGGGGCGCAGGGTGCCGTAGACGAAGAACGGCAGACCTGGTTCGGGCCCGGGGGCGGGGGCGGGGGCGTCCGGTGCGTCGGCCGTCACGCCGTCTCCGCCGCGAGCCAGGCCAGGTAGTCGGCGCTGCCGCGCACCACGGGGGTCGCGATGATCTCCGGCGTTTCGTAGGGGTGGGCGGCGAGCAGATGGCGCTCCAGGTCCGGGTACCGGGCGGCGGCCGTCTTGAACTCGACCCGCCACTCCTCGGCGGTCTCGACGGCGCCCCGCCAGCGGTAGACGGAGGTCACCGGGCCGGTGATCTGCGCACAGGCGGCGAGACGGGCCTCGACCGCGCCCCGGGCCAGCGCGTCCGCGGTGGGGCGGCTGTCGGTCGTGGTCAGGATGGTCAGGCACTCGGCGGGTGTCACGGTGGCTCTCCCTCGGTGGGGGCCGTGCGTACGCACGGTTGCCACCAGTGTCCCCGGCACCGGCCCCGGCCGACCGGACCCCCTTAACCGACTTGCCCGACTGCGGACCGTGGGTGGCCGGTCGCGCAGTTCCCCGCGCCCCTGGGGACCACCGTCCAAATTGCGACGCCCACCCGGCTGCGGACCGTGGATGGCTGAGCGCGCAGTTCCCCGCGCCCCTGACAACCCCTAATGAAAGATCTTCGACGTGGTTGGACGCAGAGCGGAACCGGGGCGTAAGCCTCGTCGAGAGCTCCCTCGCCCGTACGGCGGTGCACGACCTGTAGCCGTCGGCGGACGACCGCGGGCGTCAGGGCGTGGTGAGCGTCGCCGGGGACTCCGCGTCCGGGATCAGGACATGCGGGCGGCCCGTTCCGTCGGCCGGGGTCTGCCACACGTCGGAGTGGTCCCTGCCGCGGCGCAGCCCGTAGGCGACCGTGCGGGAGTCGAGCCACACCGCCTGGTCGTCGACGCTGCGCTCCTCGGCGAGTGCGGTGACGTGTCCGGTGGCGAGGTCCAGTACCGACAGGCGCCAGCCGTGGCGGGGGTCGCCGTCGCGGGCGGACTTGAAGGCGACGCGGGTGCCGTCGGGGGACAGGGACGGGCACTCCACACCGTCGCGCACGGTGGTCAGCCGGTGGGTGCCGAGGTCCCCGTGCACCAGATAGCGGTGGCCCGCCGTGGACATGGTGGCGTAGAAGTGGCGGTCGTCGGAGGCGAAGGTGACGCCCCAGAAGTTGAGGTCCTTGGCGTGGTAGGGCCGGTCCGCGACCGTGACCGACCAGTCCTCCAGGGTGGGGACGAGCGTGTCGGTGCGGGTGTCGAGGATGCCGACCCGGGTGGAGAAGCGCCCGCCGTTGTAGGAGTCGCCGGTGACGAACACCGTCCAGGACACCAGATGCCCGCTCGGTGACACACGGGCCCGGTTGGGCACACCCACCAGCGGGATCTGGCTGCGCACCCGGAGCCCGGAGTCGAGGACCGTGAGCTGATAGGTGGTCAGGTCGCCGTCCAGGCGCAGACACAGACCCGTCCCGGCCGCCGCGTGGAAGCGCGCGCACGTCAGGCGCGCGACTGCCCTGGACGCGCTCGCCCGGGAGACGCCCGCCCTGGACGCGCCCGCCGACACCGAGATCAGCCGTCCGTGGCTGTCGGACGCGGTGCTCAGGGCCGCGACACCCGGCCCCTCCTGAACGGACGGCGGCCCCGACAGCAGCGACACCGCGCGCTGCCCGGCCACCTCGGCGGGGGTGTCCGGCCGGGCCGCCACGATGGCCGCACCGGCCAGTACCGCCAGTGCCGTGAAACCGACCGCGGCGCTGGCGACCCGTCGGCGGGGCGAGCGCGAGAGAGCGGCGAGCCAGGTGGTCCGGGCGGTCATGAGGCGGTCTCCTTCGTACGGTGGCCCCGCAGGGCCGTGATCGAGACGCCCGCAGCCGCCGCCACCGCGACCACGGCGCACCGGGACGCAGCCGCCGGGCCCCAGGCGGCCCAGGCGAGGCCGAAGGCGACGGACGAGGCGAAGTAGGCGAGGGCCTGGGCGGTCTGGACGCAGGCGAGGCCGGTCGTGCGCAGCGCCTCGGGGAAGGCCGGGGCCGCGAGCGCCATCAGGACGCCGTCCGTGGCCGCGTAGAACGCCCCGTACAGGCAGAGGCAGGCCACTGTCACCGCGGTGCCGGAGAGGGGGCTGCCGAGCAGCAGATACACCGCGCCGAGCGCCAGATAGCCCCAGCGCAGCATCACCGCGCGCCCGTAGCGGTCGGCGAGCGCGCCGAGCGGCGGGGCGAGCAGGAGGTAGACCAGGCTGGTGCCCACCGCGAGCCAGGGGAACCAGCCGGTGGAGAAGCCCTGGCGGCGCAGCAGTACCAGATAGACGAAGCCGTCCCCGACCGTGCTCAGGCCCAGCGCGGTGGCCGCGTACAGCAGCCGTCGGGTGGCGCGGCCACGCAGCAGCCCGAGCGCGGCCCGAGGTGAGGGGGCAGCGGCGGTCGGCGGTCGGGGCCCCACCCGGTCGCGGGTGAAGACCGCGAGCACCAGCAGGGCCGCCGCCGCGACGCAGAAGCTGGTGAAGAAGAGCGCGGAGAAGGCCCGCGAGGTCGTCGTGCCCGCCGCCGACAGCACGGCGAGTGCGACCAGCGGCCCGGCGAACGCCCCCGCGCTGTCCATCGCGCGGTGCACCCCGAAGGCCCGGCCGAGCAGCCGCTCCGGCACCGAGAGGGTGATCAGGGCGTCGCGGGGCGCGGTGCGCAGGCCCTTGCCCGCGCGGTCGGCGACGAGGACCGCGCCGAGCGCCGGGACGCTCCCGGCCGCGATCAGGCCCAGCTTGGCGAGCGCCGACAGGCCGTAGCCCGCCGCCGCGACGGCCTTGCGGGTACGGAACCGGTCCGCCACATAGCCGCCGACCAGGCGCAACAACGCGGTCGCCCCGGTGTAGAGGCCGTCCATCACGCCGTACGCCGCCGGGCCGAGGTGCAGGGTGAGGACGAAGTAGAGCGGCAGCACGGCCGTGACCATCTCCGAGGAGATGTCGGTGAGCAGGCTCACCGTGCCGAGCGCCAGGACGTTGGTGCCGACGGCCGTGAGCGTGCCGCGGCGGCCTGGGCCCGCGCCGCCGCGCGAGGGCCGGTCGATGGTGGAGAGATACACGGCGGGGCCGCCTCCTCGCGGGGTGTGCCGATACCGGGACGGACGGATACCGGGGTGGACGGGACGGGAGCCGGTGTCCCGGGGCTGCGGTGGCCCGGGACACCGGCCGGAGGGCCGCGGATCAGTCGCGGCCCTCGCCTCCCCCCGTCAGGAGGTGGTCCAGGCGTCCGTCACCGGGGACTTGTCGGCGGCGCTGCCGAGCGCCGGCAGCCCGTGGATGTCCTCCAGGGTGCGCAGCAGGCCGTAGTGGTTGAGCTGCGTGGTGGACCTGTAGCCGGCTTTGACGTGGGCGCCCACGAACGCGGTGTAGATCTGGTTGACGGAGGTGGAGTGGTCCTCGTCGAAGGTGACGACGAGGAGGCTGTTGTGGGTCTTGGCCCACTGGGCGTAGCCGTCCAGCCTGCTCTTCAGCCAGGAGTCGCCGGTGCCGATGGAGCAGTCGTGCATGTCGTTGCACATGTCCGGCGTCACGAACGCCACGCTGGGCAGCTTGGTGTAGTCGCTGGGGAAGCTGGAGAACGGCACGTTGTACGAGGCGCCGTTCACGGTGGGGAAGTCCACCCAGGGGGCGTGCTTGCGGCGGTACTTGCCGCTGCTGCACCCGGTGTATCCGGCGCTGGGCAGGGCCTCGGAGTAGCCCTTGAAGGTCTTGCCCGCGCTCAGGAGCTGCTGCCCCAGGTTGCCGGTGCGGAAGTTCTTGGGGCAGTCGTCGTTGCTGACGCCCTGCTGGGAGCCCGAGAAGAGGCCGATGTAGTTGGGCTGACTGGGGTGGGTGAGGGCGAACGACTTGGTGAAGAGGGTCCCCTGGGAGGCGAGGTTGGTGAAGTACGGGGCGCTGGAGCTGGTGAGGGAGCTGTAGTTCTTGTTCTCGAACAGCACGACCACCACGTGGTCGAAGGCCGGGAGCGCTGCGGCCTTCGCCACCGGCTGGGCGGCGGTCGCGGCCGGTGGGGACCCGTGCGGCGCGGAGACGCTCAGCGCCAGGAGCGCGAGGGCGGGTATGCCGATCAGGCTCGAAGCGCGCGGGAAACGCATCACTTGGACTCCTCGGGGTTGGTGTGGGGG
>NZ_JBJHPC010000600.1:0-4224 GCF_045257485.1 Streptomyces sp. YS-3
CCCCTCAGCCGTCCACCCCTCCACCTGGAACCGCGGGGTCACATCGCGCCGCCGCACCTCCTCGCCACAGGACCGGCACGCGATCACCGGATCGAGATCCGCGCCGCACGTGTGCTGCCACACCGTGGGCGGCACGTCCGCGAGGTGGCGGTCGCCCCAGCGCATCAGCGTCAGCAGCACCGGCCGGAGCTCCTGCCCCGCCTCGGTGGCCCGGTACTCGTACCGCGCGGGCCGCTCGTTGTAGAGCACCTTCTCCAGGACCCCCGCGTCGACGAGCCTGCGCAGCCGCGCCGTGAGGATGTCGCGCGGGGCACCCACATTGCGGGCGATCGCGTCGAAGCGGTGCACACCGAAGAAGACCTCGCGCAGGACGAGCAGCGCGTACTTCTCCCCCACGACCGCGAGCGCGTCGGCGATCGAACAGGGCCGGGAGTTCTTCTGCGAGGTCGTCATGGCTCCACGGTAAGCCAGGAACCGCAGTGCATTGGATTTCCCAACCCACCGGGCTACAGTGAATCCAGTTTCCCAACCTACTCGCGGGTAGCGGGTGGGACCCGAGCATCAACCGAGCAGACCCGAGGAGCACGCGATGCGTGACGCCGTGATCGTGGAAGCCGTCCGTACCCCGATAGGAAAGGGGAAGCCTGGCGGGGCGCTCTCCGGGACGCACCCCGTCGAACTGCTCGCCCACACCCTGCGCACCCTCGTCGAGCGCAGCGGCGTCGACCCGGCGCTGGTCGACGACGTGATCGGCGGCACCGTCGACCAGGTCGGCGAGCAGGCCATGAACACCACCCGGTACGCCTGGCTCTCCGCCGGGTTCCCCGACAGCGTCCCCGCCACGACCGTGGACCGCCAGTGCGGCTCCTCCCAGCAGGCCGTCCACTTCGCCGCCCAGGGCGTGCTGTCCGGGGCCTACGACCTGGTCGTGGCCTGCGGGGTCGAGTCGATGAGCCGGGTGCCGATGTGGTCCAACGTGCCCGCGGGCACGGACCCGTTCGGCCCGGGGATCGCCGCCCGCTTCCCCGAGGGCCTCGTCCCGCAGGGCATCAGCGCCGAACTGATCGCCGCGAAGTGGTCGATCGGGCGGCAGCGGATGGACGAGTTCGCCGCCACCTCGCACCAGAAGGCGACCGCGGCCTGGGACGGCGGGCTGTTCGACGCCGAGACCGCGCCGATCGCCGGGCTGACCCGGGACGAGTCCGTACGCCCCACGACGACCCCGGAGATCCTCGCCGGGCTGAAGCCGTCGTTCGTGGACCCGCACTTCGCCGAGCGCTTCCCGCAGATCGACTGGTCGGTGACGGCCGGCAACAGCAGCCCCACCAACGACGGCGCCTCGGCCGTACTGATCACCTCCAGCGAAACCGCCGCGCGGCTCGGGCTGCGTCCGCTCGCCCGGCTGCACAGCTTCGCGGTGACCGGCTCGGACCCCGTCCTGATGCTCACCGGTGTCATCCCGGCCACCGAGAAGGTGCTGCGCAGGGCGGGCCTCGGCCTCGCCGACATCGACCTCTTCGAGGTCAACGAGGCCTTCGCCAGTGTGGTGCTCGCCTGGCAGCAGGAGACCGGCGCCGATCCCGCGAAGGTCAACGTGCACGGCGGCGCGATCGCCCTCGGCCATCCGCTGGGCGCCAGCGGCACCCGGCTGATGACCACGCTGGTGCACGCGATGCGCCGGCGCGGGGCGCGCTACGCCCTCCAGACCATGTGCGAGGCGGGAGGACTCGCCAACGCCACGGTGCTGGAGGCGCTCTGACGTCGGCTCAACCGCGTCCGTCCGTACCGGGGCCGGTGTGACGCACGCCGCCCGACCGGTATAGTAATTGGAATGGTGAAGATCAAGACGGACCCACAGATGGACGCGATGCGCGAGGCCGGGCGGGTGGTCGCGCGGGCGCTCGCCGCGGCACGGGACGCGGCGGACGTGGGCGTCAGCCTGCTGGACATCGACACGGCGGCCCACGAGGTGCTGCGGGCGGAGGGCGCGTCCTCGCCCTTCCTCGGCTACCACCCGGAGTTCGCACCGGTGCCCTTCCCGGCGGTCGCCTGCGTGTCCGTGAACGACGCGATCGTGCACGGCATCCCGACCGGCTACCGGCTGCGCGACGGCGACCTGGTCAGCGTCGACTTCGGCGCGGTCCTGGACGGCTGGGCAGGGGACTCGGCGATCAGCTTCACGGTCGGCCGGGCGCGGTCCGAGGACGTCCGGCTGGTCGCCACGGCGTACGAGGCGCTGGAGGCGGGCATCGCCGCCGCGGTCGTGGGCAACCGGATAGGCGACATCGCGCACGCCATCGGCACGGTGTGCCGGGGCGCCGGCTACGGCATCCCGGACGGCTTCGGCGGCCACGGCATCGGCCGCGAAATGCACGAGGACCCGGGCGTGCCCAACGAGGGCCGCCCGCGCCGGGGTATGACGCTGCGGCACGGCATGGTGCTCGCGATCGAGCCGATGCTGATCGCGGACGGCACGGACGACTACTATCCGGCGTCCGACGGCTGGACCCTGCGGACGGTGACCGGCACCCGGGCGGCCCACGCGGAGCACACGGTGGCGGTGACGGAGAACGGGCCGCGCGTCCTCACGCGCCTCTGAGGGGACCGCTGGACGACTCGGCGCGGACCGCTGGACGACCCCGCGCGGTGCGCCGCGCCCCGTGACCGGGGCGCGGCGCACCGCGCGCCCGGACGAGCCCGGCCCGGTCCGGTCCCTGAGCGACACCCTGTCCCCGCGGCCGGAAGTCGACGCCCGGAACGGGCCACGCGGCCCGCCCCGGCAGAGGCCCACCGTGGCCGGTCCCGTACCTGTCCCGGAACGTCACGTTCTGCTGTCATGGACCCGCCAACCCCCCACAGGAGACCGCGGGCTGGCGACATGACCGAAGGAGAGCGTCATGTTCAACGCACTGGCCATCGGCGGCGCATCGGCCGTCCTGCTGGCCGCCCCGCTCAGCACGTCCGGCCACACCCCCGGCTGGGGCACCCCGCCTCCCGACAAGATCGTGATCGACCTCGTGACCGTCAACGGTTCGGGCTGCCCGGCGGGCACCGCGGCCGTCGCGGTCTCCCCCGACAACACCGCGTTCACCGTCACGTACAGCGCCTACCTGGCCCAGGTAGGCAAGGGCGCCCAGCCGACCGACCTCAGAAAGAACTGCCAGCTCGCGCTGAACGTCCACGTCCCGCAGGGCTTCACCTACGCGGTCGCCTCGGCCGACTACCGCGGCTTCGCCCATCTGGAGAAGGGCGCCACCGCGCAGGAGCGGGCGAACTACTACTTCCAGGGCATGTCCCAGACGGCCTATATCTCGCACCCGTTCAAGGGGCCGTTCGCCGACGACTGGCAGACCAACGACACCACCGACGTCGCCGCCCTCGTCTACAAGCCCTGCGGGGAGGAGCGCTATCTGAACATCAACACCGAGCTGCGGGCCGGCGCCGGCACCTCCGACACGGTCAACACCACCAGCTTCATCACGATGGACTCGACCGACGCGAGCATCACCACCACGTACCACTTCTCATGGAAGGCGTGCCCGCCGAAGTAGCGGGCCGCCGCAGCGGTACGCGCACGGGCCGCCCGCCGCGAGGCGGACGGCCCGTCCCGTCAGTTGGCGGCGATGAACCGCCTGGCCAGCTCGTCACCGAGCGAGACCGCCGCGCTGTGGCTCTCGATCGGCTTGGTCTGGGAGTTCTTGAAGAGGATGTACGTCACGCCGGACTCGGCGCCGCCGGTGGCCGGGTCGGGGTTTATCCCGAGCGCCTTGGCGGTGGCGTAGGAGGCCTCCCCGATGATCTTGGAGGGCCCGGTGTCGCCGACCACGGCGTACTCGACCTTGTCGTGGTAGACGACGGCGACCACCCCTCCGCCCTTTATCCCAGCCGAGCTGTAGTTCCAGATCGAGCTGGAACTCGGCACGACGACGTACGGCAGCTTCTCGGCGTTCAGCGGTTTGCCGTTGGACTGGCGGAAGGCGGTGTCGCCCTGGAACCACGGGTCGGTGCCGTGGTTGCAGGCGGTGGTGGTCTGGCCGTCGCAGTCGACGTCGAGGTCGGCCTTCCAGAAGACCGCGCCGTTCTTGCCGCAGACCGGGACCGTCGCGGAGGTCTCGCTGTCGGTCCGGTACTTGCCGCTGGAGATCTGCGAGCAGGACGTGACCTTGGCGAGCAGGTCGGCCGCGCTCACCGAACCCTCCTGGGTGCGGGTGGGGGCGCCGGCCG